>NZ_JADNDC010000041.1:0-36421 GCF_015551645.1 Ruminococcus sp. D54t1_190329_F1 | reverse complement strand
AAGTGGCTGCCGGACTCACGCAGAGGTAAAATGATTCCATTAGGATGTAACATGTATGTAGTTTTGAAGGTACAGAACGGAAACGGTAGCCGGTTGGTTATCGTTTTTTTGTTATTAAATTCTGAAGAATATCAATTAAGGTTGCCTGCCCACTGGATTTGTAATATAATGGGAACGTTGAAAAATCGAAAAGAATAAGATCTGCTGTCATGTTTTAAACATAAATATACAAGGCTGTCAGCAGAGAAGAGGATGAAAAAATGAGCAGATTATCAGTGGTTTTGCCAGCTTATAACGAAGAACTGATGGTAGGAAAAACCTGTCGTGTTCTTCATGAAGTATTAGCAGAAGCCGGCATTTCCTACGAACTAGTTGTTGTTGACGATGGCTCAAAAGACAAAACCTGGGAAGAAATCACCAAAGCCGGAGAAAAAGATGGAAATGTTCTTGGCGTTCATTTTTCCAGAAATTTTGGAAAAGAAGCAGCAGTATATGCAGGAATGGCCCAGGCTACAGGAGATGTGGTGGCAGTTATGGATTGTGACCTGCAGCACCCGCCGGAAACTTTGATTTTCATGTACCATCTCTGGGAGCAGGGATGGGAAGTAATCGAAGGCGTAAAGAAATCAAGAGGAACGGAAAGTCTGCTTCACAAAGAGAGCGCTGGCTTTTTCTATGGAATCATGTCCAAGGCTACAGGTGTGAATATGCAGAATGCTTCGGATTTCAAAATGATGGACAGGAAAGCAGTGAATAGTATTCTTTCTATGCCAGAACGAAATATGTTTTTCCGTGCGACCTCATCCTGGGTGGGATTTAAGACCACTTATGTGGAATTTGAGGTGCGGGACAGAGAAGCTGGACAGTCTAAGTGGTCTACCTGGTCCTTGATAAAATACGCGTTTACCAATATTGTGGCTTTTACTACAGCACCGTTGCAATTTGTAACGGTCGTAGGAGGGGCATGCTTTGGATGCTCCCTGATTTTGATTATTTATTCGCTGGTACAATTTTTTGCCGGCAGAGCGGTAGAGGGATATACAACTACCCTTATCGTTCTTTTGCTTATTGGAAGCGCTATTATGCTCAGTCTTGGAATCATCGGCTATTATATTGCAAAAATATACGAAGAAGTAAAACGGCGTCCACGTTATATCATTTCCCAGATTCTTCGTGGAAAAGAGGATGTCTATCAGGAGGTAAACCATGACTGCTCTCATTAAGAAACTGTATGCCAGTGATGTGGTACGTTATGTGTTTTTTGGAGGATGTACTACACTGGTGAATTTGGTGAGCTTTTTTCTTCTGCGCCAGGCAGGAGTTCAAAGAGATCTTGCAAATGTGATTTCGATTATTCTGGCAATTCTTTTTGCTTATGTGGTAAACTCTAAATTTGTTTTTCAGGACAAATGCGAGACTTTGAAAGACCATATCCGTCCATTCTGCAAATTTGTCGGAGCGAGAGGTGTAACAATGGTGATCGAAGTAGCAGGCGTATGGTTCTTTGCGGAGATCATACACATGAATGATATGGCCGGCAAATTTATCACCCAGTTTGTAGTTCTGGCATTAAATTACATATTCAGTAAATTCCTGGTATTTACCAGCGGGAGGAAATCATGACATTAGAAGAAACACTTAAACAGATAAAGCCTTTGAATGAGGAAAAAATGAAAACAGCCAGAATGCGATGGGACAGCATTGCCAAGCCTCTCCATTCCCTTGGAAAAATGGAAGATCTGATTACGCAGATCGTTGGAATTACAGGAGAAGAGAAAGTGGATCTTGGAAAAAAGGCTCTTGTTGCCATGTGTGCAGACAACGGCGTGGTAGAAGAGGGGGTTACCCAGACAGGACAGGAAGTTACTGCAATTGTAGCAGATAATTTTGTAAAAGAAACCACTACCGCTTGTGTAATGTGTCACCAGTGTGGAGTGGATGTAAAGCCAGTGGATGTGGGAATGGTAAGAGACACCACAGCACGTACAGATCTGAAAGTTATGTATGGAACCCACAATATGACGAAAGGTCCTGCTATGGCAAGAGAAGAAGCCATAAAAGGAATTGAAGCAGGAATTGCTATGGCAGAAGAGTTGAAGGCTCAGGGGTATCGTCTCTTTGCAACTGGTGAGATGGGAATTGGAAATACCACAACCAGCAGTGCAGTTGCATCTGTGCTTCTGGGGCAACCAGTGGAAACCATGACTGGCCGTGGCGCAGGACTTTCCAGCGATGGACTTACCCGCAAGATTCAGGCAATCAAGAAAGCCATTGATTTAAACAAGCCGGATGCAAAAGATTCCATAGACGTGCTTGCAAAAGTTGGAGGCCTTGATATCGCAGGAATGGCAGGTGTGTATCTTGGCGGAGCTGCATTACAGATTCCGGTTCTTATTGATGGTTTTATTTCCGGAGTTGCCGCTCTTGTAGCAGCCAGACTTTGCCCGGAGGCAGCGGATTATATGATCGCCAGTCATGTGTCCAAAGAACCGGCAGCACATCTTGTTCTGGATGAGCTTGGAAAAGAAGCTGTGCTTCATGCTGACATGTGTCTTGGGGAAGGCACTGGAGCCATTGCCCTTTGTCCGTTTCTTGATATGGGAGCTACTCTTTACAATACATTAAGTACATTTGATGATATTCACGTGGATCAGTACGAGGAGCTGAATTAATATGATGACAGTTGTGACCGGAGGAAGCGGAAGCGGAAAATCTGCTTTTGCAGAAGATAAAATAGTATCTTTTGGACCGGCAAAAAGAATCTATATTGCAACCATGCATCCATATGACGAGGAAAGTCATAAGCGTGTGGCACGTCATCAGAAAATGCGTGCAGGAAAAGGATTCGAGACAGTTGAATGTTATACCGGATTGAAGAATCTGGATTTCCCGGAAAATGCTGTGGTTCTTCTGGAATGTATGTCCAATCTTGCCGCTAATGAGATGTTTGAGGAAAAAGGGGCTGGTGAAAAAACTGTGGAAGCCGTTTTGGAAGGCATAAAAAAGTTGAGAAGCCAGGTACGTCATCTGGTAATTGTCACCAATGAGATTTTTTCCGAAGCAGCCAGTTATGAGGGCGATACCATCCGCTATCAGGAATATCTGGGGATAATCAATCAAAACATTGGAAAAATGGCTGATGAGGTGGTTGAAGTAGTATATGGGATTCCAATCTGGCATAAAGGAGGAAAAATCATTGAAAATGCTGTGGAATAATTTTAAAGTGGCATTTGCCATGTATTCAAAAATCCCTATGCCAATGGCAGACTGGAACAAGGAGAATATGAAATATACATTCTGTTTTTTTCCTTTTATCGGCCTGGTAATTGGAGCGCTTTCTTATCTGGTAGGATGGGCAGGGGGAAAATTTGGATTTAATCCGTCTTTTGTCTCAGCAGTTCTTGTACTGGTTCCGGTAGTGGTGACAGGTGGAATCCATGTAGATGGTCTTCTGGATACTTCGGATGCATTAAGCTCCTGGCAGGAAAGGGAGAGACGTCTTGAAATTCTGAAAGATTCCCATGCCGGTGCATTTGCGGTTATTACAGCCTGTGCTTTTTTTCTGATATGGTATGGAGCTTACAGCCAGTTGTGGACGGACAGGCGGGCACTTTTGATCATGGCTCTCGGATTTATGGTTTCCAGATGTTTTTCCGGAATCAGTGTCATGATGTTTCCAAAGGCACGTAAAGATGGAACTGTAGCAGAATTTTCCAGAAAAGCAGAAGATATGATCGTGCGGAATGTGCTGATCGTTTATCTGGGAATCCTTCTGGCGGTGATGATATGCATCCAGCCTGTGATGGGCATTCTGGCATTTGGAACTGCAGTACTTGTTTTCCTTTATTATCATTATAAAGCAATGAAATATTTTGGCGGGATCACAGGTGACCTGGCAGGCTATTTTCTGTGCCTTTGTGAGGTAGGAATGGCTGTTGTACTGGCTGTTGTTTCTGTATTTATCTAGACATGTCTGAAAAATCATTCCCGCAATTTGCACGCCCCACTTTGCGGTATATTTTGCCCGAATTCGGTTGTCGTAGCCTGCTATGCGCCCTCATCCGGGCAAAATTTCCCACAAATTGTGACGTACATCTTGCAGAAAGCCTTTTACAGACACGCTCCGGGAACTGGGAAAAAAGGGAGGAATTGTAACAATGGAAATGATCATCGGAGGTGCTTTTCAGGGAAAGAGCACCTATGCAAAAGAACATCATCCTGATATCTGCTGGAAAAATGGAGCTGATCTGGAAAAAGAAGAGCTTATGAATGCAGAAGGCGTCCTTGATTTTCAGGAGTATATCAAAAAAGAATTAAAAGCAGACAAAGATCTGACCAGACTGGCAGAAGAATTATGGGAGAAAAATCCGGATATCATTCTGGTAAGCCAGGAAGTGGGATACGGCGTTGTCCCAATGGATGCTTTTGACCGGAAGTACCGGGAAGCAGTGGGAAGAGTCTGTACGGATCTTGCATCAAAAAGCAAAAAGGTAATACGTGTAGTATGTGGAATTGGGACGGTGATCAAAAATGCTTAAACTTATTCTGGTTCGTCATGGGGAAACCCAGGGAAATAAGTTAAAAAGATATATAGGAAAAAGGACGGATGAGCCTCTTTGTCCGGAGGCTGGGAATATGCTGGCGCAGCTTGCTTATCCGGAGGTACAGGCAGTTTATGCAAGTCCTATGATCCGCTGTACCCAGACAGCAGGAATCCTTTTTCCCGGAAAAAAGCTGAATATTATTGATGAGCTTGCAGAATGTGATTTTGGAGAATTTGAAAATAAAAATTATCAGGAACTAGACGGAAATGAACATTACCAGTCCTGGATCGATTCTGGCGGACTTCTGCCATTTCCGGGAGGAGAGAGCAGAGAGGAATTTAAAAGACGCAATGTGACCGGCTTCCAGAAAGCTGTAAATGGTTGTCTCCGTAATGGGATTTCTTTGGCAGCACTTGTGGTACATGGCGGTACGATCATGAATGTTATGGAAGAATATGCAGACGAAGACCGCTCTTTTTATGACTGGCATGTGCAGAATGGCAAAGGCTATGAGGTGGAAATTGATCCTGAATTATGGAAAAAGGGCCGGAAATTTTTGCATGTGATCCGGGAGTTATAAAGATACATATACGAATAATGTAGATGGAAAATCAGCTATGGAATAGAGCTTGTTTGAAAAATCCATTAATAGAGAGAACAAGGCAGTTTGTTTAATTGACAGACTGCCTTGTTTTCATGTTTATGCAGACTGCGGGCAAAATCTCCCTCGAATTGTGACGTACAGCTTGTAGAAAGCATTTTCAAACATGCCCTAGAGCCTGTTTTGTCTGTGCTCAGTTAGTTTGTCTGAACAAAAATTTTGAGAAAGCCAAAAATATTTTTAGATTTCCTATTGAAATTTATATGGGAATGTGTTACATTATCTGTATAAAATATCCTAAAAAATGTTGAATTGTGCTTTTTGATTCAACAATTTTAACAAGTAAAGGAGGATGCCATATGCTTATTATTGGTAATGGAAGAATGATCACACGGGACGCATCCAAGGCATTTATAGAGAACGGCGCAGTTGCAATGGATGGTAACACCATAGTTATGGTGGGGACTACAGATGAGGTGAAAAAAGCATATCCAGATGGAGAATTTGTAGATGCCAGAGGCGGAGTTATCATGCCTGCATTTATCAATACCCATGAGCATATCTACAGCTCTTTTGCCAGAGGTCTGAGTATTAAAGGATATAATCCCAAGGGCTTTCTGGATATTCTGGATGGACAGTGGTGGACCATTGACCGTCATCTTACCCTGGAGCAGACCAGACTTTCTGCGATGGCTACTTACATCGACAGTATCCGGAATGGTGTAACGACTGTATTTGATCACCACGCAAGCTTTGGACATATTACCGGTTCCCTCAGTGCTATTGAATCAGCAGCTAAGGATCTTGGTGTCCGTACCTGCCTTTGCTATGAAATTTCCGACCGTGACGGCATGGACAAGTCCAGAGAATCTGTAATGGAGAATGTGAACTTTATCAAACACGCACTTGCAGATGACAGCGACATGATCGCTGCTATGATGGGTATGCATGCATCTTTCACTATTTCCGATGAGACCATGGAATTGTGTAACGAACTGAAGCCAGATGGTGTTGGCTATCATATTCATGTTGCAGAGGGAATCTATGACCTTCATCAGTGCCTGAAGGAGCACAGCAAACGAATTGTAGACAGACTTTACGATTGGAATATTCTTGGGCCGAAGACGCTTCTGGGACATTGTATTTATATTAACGAGCATGAGATGGATTTAATTAAAGAGACTGACACCATGGTTGTCCACAATCCGGAATCCAATATGGGAAATGCCTGCGGATGTCCGCCTACCATGGAATTGGTACATAAGGGAATCGTTACGGGACTTGGAACTGATGGATACACCCACGATATGCTGGAATCCTGGAAGGTTGCCAATATCCTTCACAAGCATCATCTCTGCGATCCAAATGCTGCATGGGGTGAGGTTCCCAAGATGCTCTTTGAGAACAATGCAATTATTGCCAACCGCTACTTTAAGAAACCACTTGGTGTTCTGAAAGAGGGGGCAGCTGCCGATGTGATCGTAATGGATTACAACCCGCTTACACCTATGAGAGCAGACAATGTAAACGGACATCTTCTGTTTGGAACTACAGGACATGACGTTGTGACTACTGTATGTAACGGCAAGGTTCTTATGAAAGACAGGGAAGTGCTGGTTTGTGACGTAGATAAGGTTATGGCTGACTGCCGTCAGTCTGCACAGGAACTGGCTGACGATATTAACGGAGGAAAATAAATATGAGCGATATTATGACATGTATGCCTTTCGGGCAGCTGATGGACTGGGTCCTTCAGGAGAAAAAAGGGCAGGACACTGTATTTGGGGTACATCGCCCATACACAGCAGATCCGAAGAATGATATGACTATTTTTACCAGAAACCTGGAGACACCAGTGGGACCGGCAGCAGGTCCCCATACCCAGCTGGCACAGAATATCATCGCTTCTTATTATGCAGGAGCCCGTTTTTTTGAGCTGAAGACAGTTCAGAAGATGGATGGCGCAGAGCTTTCAGCATGTGTGAATAAACCGTGCATTCTTGCAGATGATGAGGGATATAACTGCGAATGGTCAACTGAGCTGACTGTTCCGGACGCGATGGGCGAGTACATCAAGGCATGGTTTATCCTTCATGTGATCGCAAAAGAATTCGGCCTGGGTGCACAGGATGGGTTCCAGTTTAATATTTCCGTAGGATATGATCTTGCAGGAATTAAGGGAGACAAGGTCAATACCTTTATTGACGGAATGATGGAAGCAAAGGACACTGTTATTTTCCAGGAATGCAGAAAATGGCTTTTGGACAATGCTGACAAGTTCCAGAACTTTACCAGAGAAGACATCGAAGCAATCCCATCCAATGTCTGTAATTCTGCTACGATCTCCACACTGCATGGATGTCCTCCACAGGAGATTGAGAGCATTGCAAATTATCTGCTTACAGAGAAACATCTGAATACCTTTGTAAAGTGCAACCCGACCCTTCTTGGCTATGATTTTGCAAGAAAGACCATGGATGAGATGGGATATGATTATATGGTATTCGGCGATTTCCATTTCAGAGACGATTTGCAGTATGAGGATGCAGTCCCCATGCTTACACGTCTGATGAAATTATCCGAAGAACTGGGTCTGGAATTTGGTGTAAAGATTACCAATACGTTCCCGGTTGATGTTACCCGAAATGAGCTTCCAAGTGAAGAAATGTACATGTCCGGCAAAGCTTTGTTCCCGCTGTCCATTTCCCTTGCAGCCAAACTTTCTGCTGAATTCGCAGGAAAACTTCGAATTTCCTATTCCGGAGGTGCAGATTATTACAATATTGACAAAATTGTGGGATGCGGTATCTGGCCTGTAACCATGGCTACCACCCTTTTGAAGACAGGCGGCTATCAGAGATTTACCCAGGTAGCGGATAAGGTGGAAGGAATCTGCCCGAAGAAATGGGAAGGAATCGATGTGGATGCACTGAAGAAGCTGGCAGCAGATGCTATTACTGATGGGCATCATGTGAAGAACATTAAGCCGGTTCCGAACAGAAAGAGCACAAAAGAAGTTCCTCTTCTGGACTGCTTCTATGCACCGTGTTCTGAAGGATGTCCAATCCATCAGGATATTCCACAGTATGTAGCACTGACTGGTGAGGGTAAATATAAAGAAGCACTTGAAGTGATCCTTGAGAAAAATGCCCTGCCATTTATTACAGGTACCTTATGTGCACACAACTGTATGACCAAATGTACCCGTAATTTCTACGAAGAATCCGTAAATATCCGTGGCACCAAGCTGACAGCAGCAGAGCATGGCTATGAGCAGCTGATCGGTGAGATCAAGGCTGGCGAGCCAAACGGTAAGAAGGTCGCCGTAGTTGGTGGCGGTCCTGCAGGTATTGCAGCTGCTTACTTCCTTGCAAGAGAGGGCGCAGCAGTTACCATTTTTGAAAAAGAAGAGAAAGCCGGCGGTGTGATCCGTTACGTGATACCTGGATTCCGTATTGGAGACGCTGCTATTGACAAAGATATTTCTTTCATCCAGAAGATGGGTGTAGAGATCTGCACAAATACAGAAATCACTTCTGTGGCAGATCTGAAAGCACAGGGCTATGATGCTGTGATCCTGGCAATTGGAGCTGGCAAGCCTGGCACTTTGAAACTGGAAAAAGGTGAGACCGTTAACGCTCTGAAGTTTCTTCGTGATTTCAAGGCAAATGATGGTAAGCTGAATATTGGCAAAAATGTAGTTGTAATCGGCGGCGGAAACACTGCTATGGACACTGCAAGAGCTGCGAAACGCACAGAAGGTGTAGAGCATGTTTATCTTGTATACAGAAGAACCAAGCGCTATATGCCAGCTGCAGAGGATGAGCTTCTGGAAGTTCTGGAGGAGGGCGTTGAGTTTAAGGAACTTCTTTCTCCGGTAAGTCTTGATGGCGGCAGACTGCTCTGCAAGAAGATGAAGCTCGGCCAGATGGATGCTTCCGGACGTGCAGGTGTAACCGAGACTGCAGATGTGGTAGAGGTTCCGGCTGACACCGTGATTGTAGCTGTTGGAGAAAAGATTGATACCGATTTCTACACTGCCAACCAGATCGCAGTAGATGAAAGAGGAAAAGCAAAGGTCAACGATAAGACTCTTGAAACCAGCGTGAGTGGTGTCTATGTTGCCGGAGACGGCGCCAGAGGCGCAGCAACCATCGTAGAGGGAATCCGGGATGCACAGCTGGCAGTGAAAGATATTCTTGGCAAAGAGATTACCAGAGATGCAGCTGTGACAGGTGATGTGAAAGACTGTTTCGAAAAGAAAGGTATCCTGAAGCACAGCAAAGAGGCGAAGACAGAGGAAGAGAGATGTCTTACCTGTAACAAAGTCTGTGAGAACTGTGTAGATGTGTGCCCGAACCGTGCCAATATTTCCATCAAGGTTCCTGGAATGGCTATGAATCAGGTGATTCACGTAGATTATATGTGTAATGAGTGCGGCAACTGTAAGAGCTTCTGCCCATACGCAAGTGCACCATACAAGGATAAATTTACTCTGTTTGCAAATGAGAAAGACATGGCAGACAGTAAGAACGATGGTTTTGTTGTTCTGGATAAAGAGAATAAGACCTGTAAGGTCAGATTTGTAGGCCAGATCACAGACTGCAAGGCAGACGATCCGGCAGATAAACTGTATGACGGTTTGAAGAAGCTGATCTGTGCAGTGATCGATGATTATGGATATCTGATAACTAAATAAAGTAATAGAAAATACTGTCCACAGCTTTTTAAGGGCTGTGGACAGTATCTATATTTTGACAGGCAGCGAGCCGAAGTATGTTCATGCATAAGATCTTGGTGACTGCTGCGATAATTTGGGAAACCTTCAGAATGTGTTTCTCATAGTTCACTGTGAAAGTTTAGGAGCGCAGTTAAAAGCATCTGACTTTCATGGGGGTAGTAGAAAGGAGAGTCCAACATGGCAGTATTTATAGTCAATGGCCAGAGGGTAGAGACGAAAAAAAATCAAAAGCTGCTCAGATTTCTCCGTGATGAGTTACATCTGACTTCTGTAAAAGATGGCTGTAGTGAGGGTGCCTGTGGAGCCTGTACAGTGATTATCGATGGCAGAACCTGTAAGGCCTGTGTGCCGGATACAGATCTGCTGGATGGCAGAAATATCATTACAGTAGAAGGTCTGACAGAGTGGGAAGAAAAGGTATATACGTATGCATACGGAAAGGCTGGTGCCGTACAGTGCGGCTTTTGCATTCCTGGCATGGTAATGTGCACGAAAGCTCTTCTGGATGTGAATAAAGAGCCCACTGATGAAGAAATCAAATATGCCTTGCGTAACAATTATTGCCGTTGCACCGGGTATGTAAAAATTATAGATGCAGTACGGATCGCGGCTAAAGTTATGCAGGAGGGGACACTTCCGGAAGAAATTAACAACGACTGGCATATTGGCTCCCGCGTAGCAAGAATCGATGTTGGGGAAAAGGTTCTTGGTACCGGAAAATATCCAGACGATTTTTATTTGGATGGTATGCTTTATGGATCAGCTCTGAGAAGTAAATATCCGCGTGCAAGAGTGCTTTCCATTGATAAGACCAAGGCGCTGGCACTTCCTGGGGTAGAGGCGGTTGTTACGGCGGAAGACATTCCAGGAGAGAATAAAATTGGACATTTGAAGCATGATCAGTATACCCTGATTCCGATAGGAGGGCTTACCCATTATCTGGGAGATGCCATTGCACTTGTGGCAGCCCGGGATAAAGAGACTGCAGATAAGGCAGCGAAGCTGATCCAGGTTGAGTATGAGGTGCTTCCTCACATTCATACGATTGAAGAGGCAGCGAAACCAAATGCACCAAAGGTATTTGATGAGGAAGAGAACAATATCTGTGCATATAAACATATCAGCCGGGGAAATGCAGCAGAGGCTATAAAAAATTCCAAATATGTGATCTCCCATCATTTTGAGACACCATGGACGGAACATGCATTTCTGGAACCGGAATGTGCCGTGTCCTTTTATGATGAAGACGGAGATGTTTTTGTATATTCCACAGACCAGTCAGCACATCAGACTCTGCACGAATGCAGCTTAGTTCTTGGTACAGACAAAGTAAAGGTACAGAATGCGCTGGTAGGCGGCGGATTTGGTGGTAAGGAAGACATGACCGTGCAGCATTTAAGTGCGCTTCTTACTTATGTGACGAAGAAACCGGTTAAGATGAAGCTTACAAGAGCAGAATCCCTGCTGGTCCACCCTAAGCGCCATCCTTTTTATATGGATATGACCATGGGCTGTGATGAAAATGGAAATATCATGGGAGTAAAGGCAAAGGTTGCCGCGGATACAGGTGCATTCGCGTCTCTTGGCGGTCCGGTTCTGGAGCGCGCGTGTACCCATGCAGCAGGTCCTTATCACTACGAAAACTTTGAAATTGAAGGAACAGCTTACTATACCAATAATCCGCCGGCAGGAGCATTTCGCGGATTCGGAGTTACCCAGACCTGTTTTGCGACAGAGACACTTCTGAATATGATGGCAGATAAGGTGGGAATCACTCCCTGGGAAATTCGTTACCGCAATGCGATCCGGCCCTGGGAGACACTTCCAAATGGTCAGATTGTTGACGCTTCTACAGGTCTTGTGGAGACCTTAGAAGCGGTACAGCCGAAATATGAAGCTGCGTTGGCAGCAGGAAAAGCGGTGGGCATTGGCTGCGCCATGAAGAATGCAGGGGTTGGTGTTGGAATTCCAGACACTGGCCGCGTGAAACTGATTTATGAAGAGGATAAGAAGCTTCACATCTACTCAGGAGCTTCCTGTATTGGACAAGGGCTTGGCACAGTACTGACCCAGATGATCGTGAGTAATACAGATATAAAAAGAGAGGATATCATTTACGAGCGCAGCAATACCTGGATTTCACCAGATTCCGGAACTACATCCGGTTCCAGACAGACATTGATCACCGGTGAGGCCTGCAGAAGAGCCTGTGAGAAATTGATGGAGGATAAAAAAGCAGGATTAAGCGTAGAAGATATGATCGGTAAGGTTTATTATGCAGAATATCTTGCGAAGACCGATCCTCTTGGTGCAAATGTGCCCAATCCGGTTTCCCATGTTGCTTATGGATATGCTACCCAGGTTTGTATTTTGGATTCCAAGACAGGCAAGATAGAAGAGATAGTTGCTGCTCATGATGTGGGAAAAGCGGTAAATCCTTTGTCCTGTGAGGGGCAGATCGAGGGTGGTGTGGTAATGTCCATAGGATTTGCCCTGCGGGAAAAATATCCCATTGATGAGAACTGTAAACCTATTTCCAAGTATGGTTCTTTAGGCCTTTTCCGTGCACATGAGATTCCGAAGATCGATGCCATTGTTATCGACAAGCCAGGCCTTAAGGTTGCCTGCGGTGCTATTGGTATTGGAGAAATTACATCCATTCCCACCGCACCCGCAATAGCAGATGCCTATTTCCGAAGAGATGGTGTAAGGCGTTACAGCCTTCCTCTTAGTGAAACACCATATGAAAGGAAGGGATGAGAGATGGCAGTAAAGAAGAAATTTCCGTATCGGTCAGCTGTTGTGGCATGTAATGGGGGGTGCAGGGTTACAGCAGGGGACAATGGATGCAAAGATGGATGTATTGGCTGTGGAGCCTGTGTGGAGAAATGTAAATTTGGCGCCATTTCCCTGAATGAGTATGGAGTGGCGGAAATAGATGAAGAAAAATGCATCGGCTGCGGGTCATGTGGGAAGGTATGTCCCCAGAAGATCATTCATGTCCATGAATGTGCCAATTGGATCGTAGTAAAATGCTCAAATAAGAGTAAAGGGGCAGAGGCAAAAAAACAGTGTGAAGTCAGCTGTATTGGCTGTGGAATCTGCGAGAAGACCTGTACGGCCGGGGCAATCCGGGTTACAGATAACTGTGCAGTGATAGAAGAGTCTGTCTGCCTGAGCTGTGGAATGTGCGCAGTGAAGTGTCCAAGACATGCGATTTACGATCTGCGGGGGATTTATACGGCGAAAAATTAGAGAAGCGATTATGGCAGTTACGCAATATTCCATGGCGAAATATACCGCAAAGCAGGGAATGAAGATTGCGGGAATGATTTTCCAGACATGCTCCAGGCTGATAGAGCTTCGAATTTGCAGAAATTTCAAAATTATACAGATAAAACAACTAAATTATTTATAAAATTATTGCAAAACACCGGCGAAATATGATACAATAATTTTGCATTGAAAGAATATTTTGTACAATATTTTTTAGGTTGAGACGGAAAGAGAAGAAGCATAAGGGGCCGACGATCAGTTCAAAGAAGAACCGTAAACTTGTTTTTTGAACGGCGTCGGCCATTCCTTTATGAGGGGGTAAAGGGCGGATTGGAGGCATCCGCTGCAAAAAATATAAAGAAGGTGAAGCATATGATTGGAAAGAGTGTTCCAAGAGTAGACGCTTATGAGAAAGTGACAGGACGTGCGAAATTTACAGATGACCTGATCCTGAATAAGTGTCTGGTAGCCAGGGTTTATCATGCAAAGATCGGAAATGGCGTGGTAAAATCCATTGATACCAGCGAAGCAGAGGCTCTGGAAGGCGTAGTAAAGGTAGTTACCTTTAAGGACGTACCGAATCATTGTTATCCCACCCCAGGACATCCCTGGTCCGTGGAGCTTGCTCATCAGGATGTGGCAGACCGTAATCTGCTCACCGGACGAGTACGGTATTATGGCGATGATATTGCAGCTGTAGTAGCTGAGGACGAAGTGACAGCTTCCAGGGCATTGAAGCTGATCAAAGTAGAATATGAGGAATATCCGGTGGTCGTGAGCCCGAAGATTTCCATGCGTGGAACGGAGCATCCCATTCATCTTGACAAGAAGGATAACATTCTGGCAAGATCCAGCTTTGCGATCGGAGATGTGGACAGCGCAATGGAGAAGGCTGCCGTGAAGCTGAAAAGAAGTTATAAGACACCTATTGTCCAGCACTGCCATATTGAGAATAATATTTCTTACGCCTATATGGAAAAGGGAAGGATCGTGGTGGTTTCTTCCACACAGATTCCACATATTGTACGCCGTATTGTTGGCCAGGCACTTGGAATCCCCTGGGGGCAGGTACGTGTGATCAAGCCTTATGTAGGCGGTGGTTTTGGCAACAAGCAGGAGGTGCTTTATGAACCTCTGAATGCATTTCTCACCATGCAGGTGGGCGGTCGCCCTGTGAAGATCGAGCTTACACGTGAGGAGACCTTTACCAATACCAGAACCCGTCACTCCATTGAATATGACATGGAAGCAGGCGTAGATGCAGAAGGACATCTTCTTGCAAAAGAGATGACTACCTATTCCAATCAGGGAGCTTATGCATCCCACGGACATGCCATAGCAGCCAATGGTCTGACAGCCAGCAGACTTCAGTATGCATGTCCAAATATCCGAGGAGAAGCATATACCGTCTATACCAACTGTCCTACAGCAGGGGCGATGAGAGGATATGGTATTCCTCAGGTTTGCTTTGCCACAGAGAGCTTTATGGATGATATTGCTTATGAAATCGGTATGGATCCGCTGGAATTCCGCAGAAAAAATCTGATCCATGGCTATTATGAAGATGCCTATCTGAAGCCAATCGCAGCGAATACCAACGGTATTTTTGAGTGCCTGGAAAAAGGAGCAGAGTATATTCACTGGGATGAGAAACGGAAAGCATATCAGAACCAGACTGGCGATATCCGGCGTGGAGTTGGTATGGCACTGTTTTCCTATAAGACTGGTGTATGGCCAATTTCTCTGGAGATTGCAGGTGCAAGGCTGTCTCTGAATCAGGATGGAAGTGTACAGCTGCAGGTTGGTGCTACAGAGATTGGACAGGGCGCGGATACTGTATTTTCCCAGATGGCAGCAGAGACCTTACATATGGATATTTCCAGGGTACATATTGTAACCCAGCAGGATACAGATGTGACGCCTTTTGATACAGGTGCGTATGCTTCCAGACAGTCCTTTGTCACCGGTACAGCCGTGAAGGAATGTGCGCAGCAGCTGAAGCAGAAGATCTTAGAATATGCCAGAACACTGGTTCCAGGTAATGTGGACCGGCTGGAACTGGAGGATGGTTATATTCTGGCAGATGGCAAGCCTGCGATTTCCCTTGAGGATCTGGCTATGGAGAGCTATTACAGTCTGAGTAATTCTTCTGTCCTTACAGCAGAGGTTTCCAGACAGGTGAAGAAGAATACAGTTGCCAGCGGCTGTTGTTTTGCGGAAGTAGAAGTAGATATGAAACTTGGCAAGATCAAGGTTCTGGATATTGTGAATGTTCATGACAGTGGAACCCTTTTGAATCCGCAGCTTGCAGCAATGCAGGTTCATGGCGGCATGTTTATGGGAATCGGTTATGGAGTTTCTGAGCAGCTTCTTATCGATGAGAAAACAGGAAGACCATTAAATGGGACTTTGCTGGATTATAAAATGATGACGATGATGGATACTCCGGATCTGACTGCTGAGTTTGTAGAGCTGAACGATCCAATGGGTCCATATGGAAATAAAGCCCTTGGCGAGCCTCCTGCAATTCCAAGTGCACCGGCCATCCGGAATGCTGTGCTTCATGCAACTGGCATCGGCTTTTCTGAGATTCCTCTGACACCGCAAAGACTGATAGACGGTTTTACAAAGGCCGGATTGATCTGAGAAAGGGGGCATGAGGAATGTACGATATTGAAAATTATTATAATGCAGAGACCATTAAGGAAGCGGTAACTCTTCTGAAGGAGCATCCGGATGCAAGGGTGATTTCCGGGGGAAGTGATGTGCTGATCAAGATCCGTGAGGGCAAAATGGCCGGTACATCTTTAGTGAGCATTCGTGATATTAAGGAAATCAAGGGAATCCGGCAGATGGAGTCTGGTGATATTTATATTGGTGCAGGAACTACTTTTTCCCATGTGACCAATGATCCGGTGATTCAGAAGCTGATTCCGGTTTTGGGGGAAGCAGTAGATCAGGTTGGCGGACCTCAGGTCCGCAATATTGGTACTATTGGCGGAAATGTCTGTAATGGTGCGGTCAGTGCGGACAGTGCACCTACACTTTTTTCACTGAATGCCATGCTGCGGATTGCAGATGGAACTGGTGGACGGATGGTTCCCATCAGGGATTTCTATCTGGGACCTGGTAAGGTGGATCTGCATCAGGGAGATGTGCTCACCCACATTGTGATCCCTGGGAAGGATTATCAGGGATATCATGGATTTTATATTAAGTATTCCATGCGAAATGCAATGGATATTGTGACTCTGAGCTGTAGTGTAGTCAGCAGAATCGATCCTCTGAAAAAGGTTCTGGAGGATGTAAGGATCACCTTTGGTGTAGCTGCACCCGTGCCGTATCGGTGTGCGAAGACGGAAGAGGTGCTGAGGGGTATGGAAATTGGCGAAGAGCTGTATCAGAAAGTGGAAGAGCTGGTAAGGGAAGAAATCAATCCCAGAGATTCCTGGCGTGCTTCTAAGGCGTTCCGACTGCAGATTGGCGGAGAAATCGCGAAACGCGCGCTGAAGGAGAGTGTTCGCAGGGGAATGGTGACGGGAGTTGTAGTGCCGGATGTCCGGACAACTTCAGGCGAAAATATGAGTTCAAATGGAAAAATTTATCCTTCATCTGATGCGGAGAATGTAACAGGAGGTGAGCAGTCATGAAAAAGGATATGCGGCTGGTACAGTGTACTGTAAACGGAAAAGAGGTAGCTGAGTATGTGGACGTGAGAGAATCCCTTCTTGACATGCTGCGAAACCGCCTTGGGCTTACCTCTGTGAAGAAAGGCTGTGAAGTAGGTGAATGCGGTGCCTGTACTGTGATCATTGACGGTGAGACCATTGACTCCTGTATTTATCTGGCAGTCTGGGCTGAGGGAAAGAATATCCGCACCCTGGAAGGTCTTGAGAAAAACGGCGAACTTACCAGGATTCAGGAAGCTTTTATTGAGGAAGGCGCTATCCAGTGCGGATTCTGCACACCAGGCTTTGTTATGTCTGCCACAGTGCTTCTTGAGCGGGGCGAGAAGCTTACGAGAGATGCCATCCGCAAGCATATGGCAGGAAATCTTTGCCGCTGTACAGGGTATGAGAATATTGTGAATGCAGTGGAGAAGGTGAATAAGGAGAATATGACAGCTGAGGGTAAATAATTTAAGTGCTGCTGTTGTTACTGTTTACTGGTGACATTCCGCGAGTTGTTTTTTGTGAACATAGTTCACAGAAAACCCGAGAAGTGCGGCGCAAAATCATGCGAATGCATGATTTCTGTGCATCGCGAAGCATGTTGTTGTGAACGGAGTGAACAGTAATCTACTGTTTGTGGGTTCTATATTAAAAATGTATTTTATACTATACTGTAAATGGGAAAAGTGTTATAATATTAATTGCAACACAATATTGTTATGAAATTGATTGAATCAAATGAAAAACGATTAGCATGTAGCAATATTGTTATAATACAAAAATATCAGAGGGCGGGGACTTCCCCGCCTTTTCTAAAATATTAAAAATGGGCAGGAAAAAAGTATGAGTGACAAGTGTATAATAGTCCGCGGCGGCGGAGACCTGGCAAGCGGCGTGATCCACAGACTGCATCGCTGTGGCTATCGTGTACTGATCTTAGAATGTGAAAAACCAAGTGCAATCCGCAGAAAGGTAGCGTTTTGCGAAGCTGTGTATGATGGGACAGCAGCAGTAGAAGGGATTCTTTGCAGAAGAATAGATTCTCTGGAAGAATGCGAGCAAGTCTGGCAAGCAGGGGAAATTCCACTTATGGTCGATCCGGCAGGCGATTGTATGATTGAACTTTCTGCGCAAGGCAAGGTAGCTGCTCTGGTAGATGCAATTCTTGCAAAGAGAAATCTTGGAACTTCAAGAAATATGGCACCTCTTACCATTGGTCTTGGACCAGGCTTTTTTGCCGGGGAAGACGTGGATTACGTTGTGGAAACCATGCGAGGTCACGATCTTGCCAGAATCATTACTGAGGGTCCGGCAATTCCAAATACGGGTGTCCCCGGAATGGTAGGCGGTGTCAGCAAAGAACGTGTGATCCACTCCCCGGGTGTCGGCAGAATCCATAATATGGCCCATATTGCCGATATTGTAGAGAAAGGACAGATCCTTGCCTACGTGGGAGAAACCCCTGTAGAAGCCTCTATAACAGGCGTATTAAGGGGAATTATAAAGGAAGGCTACAATGTTCCTGTTGGAATGAAAATCGCCGATATTGATCCCAGAAAAGAGGAGAAGAAGAACTGCTTTACCATTTCGGATAAGGCCAGATGTATTGCTGGAAGTGTGGTGGAGATTTTGCTCAGTGAGGGTGTATTGCCAAACACGCTCTAGATCCTGTTTGGTCACATTGCATTTATTAACATGTTTTCGCTTGGGGAATGTTATGAAGCCTATGTACTTTTTATAGAATTGTTTTTTATGGTTACGAAGTCAGGCAATGAATCATTGCATGAAAATAATTGGCGTGAAGGAGGTCAGGATGAAAAGATACGGTTATTTTCTGGACTTATTAAAACTTGATATAGAGAAATACCCAGTGATCGCTGTAGTCGGTGGTGGTGGAAAGACAAGTCTGATTTACCGTCTGAATGAAGAATTACAGGCTTTGGGTAAAAAAGTGATTATTTCCACAACTACCCATATGGCATATGATCCCATGCTGCCTCTGGTAAAGAGTACTGATCTTGAGCAAGTCTCGGAAATGTTGAAAGAACACGGTTTTGCAGCAGTTGCCGATATTGAAGAAACCTCTGGAAAAATGTGTGCCATAGAGGAAGCCGCATTGAAGAAACTGGTTCCATTTTGTGATGTTATGCTGATCGAAGCAGATGGAGCGAAACGAAAACCCTTGAAGGTTCCAGCCGACTGGGAACCGGCAATTCCGGATTTTGCAGACGTAGTAGTAAGTGTGATCGGTCTGGACTGTCTTGGCAAACCCATCTGCGAGACCGCCCACCGTGCCGAATACACCAGCTCTTTTCTTGAAAAAAATCTGGAAGCACCTGTTACCGCAGAAGACATAGAAAAAATAGCAACCTCTGTTCACGGTTTGTATAAAAATGTAGACCATAAAGTTTACCGTGTATATTTAAATAAAGCAGACATATTGCCCGATTCTTCTCCGGCAGAGCATATAGTAGAAGACCTGGCAAAGCAAGGCACAATAGCTGCATATGGCAGTTTAAGAGAGGCAGAAAAATTATGAAGATTGCATTGATCATGCTGGCAGCTGGAAACAGTCGGCGGTTTGGAAGTAATAAGCTTTTATATGAGATCGAAGGGAAGCCCATGTACCGGCATATTCTGGAGAAGCTGATGATCGTGGCAGAATGGCTTGAAGAAACAGAGTGTATTGAAAAAGTGGAATGCGGTGAACATTTGGAAAAGCAGAATGAGGAAGGCTATAAAGAAGAACATATAGAATGCAATAAAGTAATTGCACCTCTTGGTGAAATAAAGGGGAAATTATTTAAACAGAGAGAGTGCTATAAAAGAATAACAGTAGTCACTCAGTATGAAGAAATAGAGCAGGGCGCAAGATCCATGGGTGTAAACGTATACATCAACCCTCATCCGGACGAGGGAATCTCCTCCTCCCTGAAAATCGGCTTAAAAGCCAACTTAGACGTTGATGCCTGCCTTTTCACCGTTTCCGACCAGCCCTGGCTCACCATCGCCACAATTCGCCAGCTCATCACCCTCCTAAAAACATCAGGCAAAGGAATCGCCTGTGTCTCCTGCGAAGGAAAACTTGGAAACCCCTGCATTTTTACAA
The DNA here is from genome assembly GCF_015551645.1 of Ruminococcus sp. D54t1_190329_F1. Lineage (NCBI taxonomy): Bacteria > Bacillati > Bacillota > Clostridia > Eubacteriales > Oscillospiraceae > Ruminococcus > Ruminococcus sp. D54t1_190329_F1. The sequence goes on along the minus strand of NZ_JADNDC010000041.1, from coordinate 16,479 downwards.
AAAAATACTACGACTCCCTGCTCTCCATTAATGGAGATAAAGGTGGTAAAGCTGTGATAACTGCACATAGAGATGATACGGTTGTTTTGAAGGTGAATGATGTGAAGGAACTTACTGATATGGATGTTAAATTGTAAAGAACGCTCTCTTTAAAAGCTATTGTCTAATATATGACATTTCAGAAAAAATGAGCAAAAGTATGGAATCTTTTATACACGGAAGCAGTTGAAAACGATATTTGAATATAAAATGTGGGATTTTGTTGTATTTTGTGAATTCGTGTGAGATTCCAGCCAGAAATTACTTGTAATTATGATAAAAACAAGGTATACTAATGGAAAAGAAAGCAGTCGGGAGAAGTGTTTTTATTTCTGCTTGCAAGAAGAGTTCCGTGGGTGTTTTACGTGAACAGAGTGAGCAGTACCCCATTTTCCCGTCTTACAAGGAGGATAAAATGGCAGATAACTATGATGGCATGGCAGTTGGGGTGTTTGAACTGGATAACCTGGTAGCCTGCTTTGTGGCTCTTGATGCAGCATCCAAGGCTGCAAATGTAAAGATCCAGAGCGTAGAGAGAAACCGACTGAAAAGTGGAGCCTGTGTAAAAATGCGCGGCAGTGTTTCCGATGTAAATGCAGCTATGGAAGTGGCATTGGAGACTGCGAAGCCCCTTGGTAAAATCGTTTCCCATACGGTAATTGCATCCCCCACAGCAGACACGGAAACAGCACTTAAGATGACCATTAACAAATAGAACATGTCAGGAGGAAATAGAAGATGTCTTATGGAGCATTAGGATTGGTAGAGGTTCTGGGAAGCTGCAATGCAGTAGTTGTCCTTGACCAGATGCTGAAAACATCAGATGTAGAATTCCGTACCTGGCATACCAAGTGCGGAGGTCATGCAACTGTATTTTTAAGCGGTGATGTAGCCGCAGTGAAGGCTGCGGTAGATGCGGTGAAAGAGAATCCGCCTTGTGAAATCGTGGCAGCAGCCGTGATTTCAGCACCATCAGAAGAAACATCGCGACTGGTGGAAGAAGAGGAAGAGAAACATCATAAATGATTTTTCAAACACGCTCTGGCGTATAAAAAGGGTATGGTGTAAACCATACCCTGCTAAAAAATCTAAGTGAGCTTTGAGGTCAAATTTCTATTATTGGTGACTCTATCAGTCCCAAACACTTCTTACAAATGAATCTGTGTCCCCGTCTTTCCCATAATACCATCTTTGGCTTTTTCCAACAGGGTGATCATAGCTGTACGGCCGGTGCCGGAGCTTGCAAAGTCTACGCAGGCCTGAACCTTCGGCAGCATAGATCCAGCGGCAAACTGGCCTTCTTCAATGTATTTTCTGGCCTGGGAAACAGTAAGATCGTCCAGCCATTTCTCATTTTCTTTGCCAAAATTAACGGCAACTTTTTCCACAGCCGTCAGAATGATCAGCATATCTGCATCCAGCTGCTTTGCAAGCAGGCAGCTTGCGAAATCTTTGTCAATGACTGCGGAAGCACCTTTTAGATGGTGGCCTTCTAAGGTTACCGGGATTCCGCCCCCGCCACAGCAGATGACGATCTTGTTGGCATCTACAAGGCTGTTGATGGCATCCTGCTCTACGATTTCCACTGGCTTGGGAGAAGCAACCACACGGCGGTAGCCGCGGCCTGCGTCTTCTTTCATAACATGCCCGTAGGCTTTTGCCTGGAAATCAGCTTCTTCCTTGGTAAGGAATTTACCAATTGGTTTGCTTGGATTTTCAAATGCAGGATCCTCAGGATCTACACGAACCTGTGTGACAACGGTGACAACCGGTGTACGCATGAAGCCACGTTTGCGAAGCTCTTCACGGAGCGCGTTCTGAAGATCATAGCCAATGTAAGCCTGGCTCATAGCTACACAGACAGAGAGCGGAGTGTTTGGCTGTGCCTGATCTTCGTGGGTAAGAGCAGTCATAGCGTTGTTGATCATACCTACCTGTGGTCCGTTTCCGTGAACCACAACTACCTGGTGACCTTCCTCAATAAGGTCGCAGAGCGCCTTTGCAGTAGATTTTACTGCTATCATCTGTTCTGGAAGTGTATTTCCAAGTGCGTTGCCGCCAAGGGCAACCACGATACGTTTTCTTTTATATATCATAAAAACCTCCTCTGATAAATATTTAGGAAGGAGTAAACCAGAGTTTGTTAAAAAAATCATTCCTGCGAAGTGCGATAAATATTCCGCAGAAAGCCTGTGTGGGCGATACTCTAATATAACCACTTCTATAAATATTATCGTAAACAATCTATAAAATAGCAATTTGATAGTTACTGGTCGCGGAGTGAACAGTAACATTTGATATACTAAAAATATATCAAGTATAAGAAATACCATCAAAAATGAGAACAAAAAAGGGCTGTATTCCTACAGCCCCCTGAAAAGCATTATTCCATAATTCTCGGAGCAGCCTTTACTTCCAGTTTTTTCAGGATATCCTGTGGGTTTTCAAATTTGGAGAGCATGATCATTGCTGCAATTACATATGGTTTGAAGCTTGCTTCTTTATAAAGCGGGATACGGTAACGGTCAAATACGCTTGCATCAACCTCACCGGTCTCACAGCTTACGCCTGTAATATCAGCTGGCAGACAGTGCAGGTAAAGCGCTTTGCCGTCCTTGGTAGTCTTCATAAGCTCTTCTGTGCAAGCCCAGTCTTTGTGCTCTGCGTTCTGAGCAAGAAGCTCTTTCTCCAGTTTATCGATTCCGTCGAAGTCGCCTTCACCATAGAGGTTGGTACGTTTTTCCATTGCTGCAAATGGAGCCCAGCTCTTTGGATAAACGATATCGGCATCTTTGAATGCTTCTTCCATGCTGTTTGTCTTTGTGAAAGAACCGCCGGACTTCTCAGCATTTTTCTTGGCAATTTCCTCAACCTCTGGCATTACATCGTATCCTTCCGGATGCGCCAGAACAACGTCCATACCGAAACGTGTCATAAGTCCGATGACACCCTGTGGAACGGAGAGTGGTTTACCATAGGAAGGAGAGTAAGCCCATGTCATAGCAAGCTTTTTGCCTTTCAGATTCTCGACACCGCCGAATTCGTGGATGATGTGAAGCATATCTGCCATACACTGAGTAGGATGATCAACGTCACACTGAAGGTTTACAAGAGTAGGTCTCTGCTCAAGAATGCCATCTTTGTTTCCTTCTGTTACAGCATCCATAAAATCTTTCTGATAAGTATGTCCCTTACCGATGTACATATCATCACGGATACCGATTACATCAGCCATGAAAGATACCATGTTGGCTGTCTCACGAACGGTCTCACCGTGTGCAATCTGGGATTTCTTCTCGTCCAGATCCTGTACTTCAAGTCCAAGAAGGTTGCAGGCAGAAGCGAAGGAGAAACGGGTACGTGTGGAGTTGTCACGGAAAATGGAGATTCCCAGACCACTCTCGAATACCTTCGTGGAAATATTGTGCTCTCTCATGAAGCGGAGGGCGTCAGCAACTGTGAAAACAGCCTCCAGCTCCTCGTCTGTTTTATCCCATGTCCAGAAGAAGTCGTTGTTGTACATTTCTTTGAAGTTAAGGCTGTTAAGCTTGTCGATATAATCCTGTAATGTTTTCATGAATTTTCTCCTTATATAAATAAAATTTATCTGGTACAGAGAATATTAAGAAACCGTCATATTGATTTATATGATTTTTCAATATTGCGTCAATATCGCAGATACTTAATTTTCGCTGTGCTGGTTATTTGTTAAAAGTACTATGTGTAAAGTGGCAGTATGGAGCAGACACATTGTAACAGCTGTCTGCTCCAAGGGCGTGCAGATTGAGGAACAGTTATTTTTTCTGTACTTCTGGTAAATAGATATTTCCGGATTATTTACAGTAAGCAGTAGGAAGTGCTGCGTAAACAGCTGCACATCTTACCAGATCGTCTTTCCATGTTTTCTCGTTTGGAGCGTGAGCCTGTGCCTCTGCGCCAGGTCCAAATCCGATACATGGGATTCCGTTACGTCCCATAATGGAAACACCGTTGGTAGAGAATGTCCACTTGTCGGTAAGAGGACGGGCTTTTCTCATAGCTTCTGTCTCAGCATTGCCCATACGCTCTGTGCCATACAGATTGTGGTAAGCTTCCTCAAGAGCAGAAGTAACCTTGTGATCCTTCGGGATTACCCATGTTGGGAAATAGCACTCGATTGGATATACGAGCTCTGTCCAGGATGGACGGGAGTACTCATACATGGAAACCTTAACATCGTCACCATACTTTTTGACAGATGGAAGTGCGCGGATCTCATCCAGGCAGCTTTCCCAGGTCTCACCTGCTGTCATACGACGGTCAAGGGAAACGGCACAGGAGTCAGCAACTGCACAACGGCTTGGGGATGTGAAGAAAATCTCAGAAGTAGTAACAGTACCTCTTCCAAGGAAGTTTGCTTCTTCCCATTCCGGGTTATATTTCTTATCCAGCATTTTTACAAGACCTTTGATCTCGGTCTCATCTGCAGCATCATTTTCATTTAATGCACGAACATCCTGAAGGATGTCAGCCATCTTATAGATTGCGTTGTCGCCACGCTCAGGAGCGGAACCATGGCAGGAAACACCTTTTACATCAATACGGATCTCCATACGTCCGCGCTGTCCACGGTAGATACCGCCGTCTGTAGGCTCTGTGGAAACAACAAATTCCGGGCGAACCTTGTCTTCGTTGATGATGTACTGCCAGCAAAGACCATCGCAGTCCTCTTCCTGAACAGTTCCTGTAACAACAACCTGATATTTGTCATTAAGAAGACCAAGATCTTTCATGATCTTAGCACCGTAAACAGCAGATACGATACCACCCATCTGATCAGAAGTTCCACGTCCGCCGATCTCAGTCTCAGTCTCAAATCCTTCATAGGGATCGAATTCCCAGTTGTTTCTGTTTCCGATACCTACAGTATCAATATGTCCGTCGAAACCGATGAGAGTGCTTCCAGTTCCCATATAGCCAAGGATATTTCCCATTGGGTCAATCTCAACTTTATCAAAGCCGAGCTTCTCCATCTCTTCTTTAATACGCATTACATGATCCTTCTCACCGCAGCTCTCGCCTGGAAAGTGAACCAGATCACGAAGAAATTTGGTCATATCTGCTTCATAATTCTGTGCAGCTTCTTTGATTTTGTTATAATCCATAACTTTTTACCTCCGTTTTTTGTAAAAAAGTATCATATTGTTATAAAAAATTATTCGCTTAATGATTCGGTTGTTCCGTATAAGCCATCCCATACGATCTCACGGTAACGAACTGGATCTGTATCACCTTCTGTGGAGATTACCAGAATGTTGGAATTCTCATCCAGCTTCAGGGCCTCTTTCAGATCTTTGGCATCTTCGTCATGAAGCGCTGTATATGCAAGCCCCAGCGGAACAGAACCGGATTCACCAGATATGATGTGTGGATCGTTTTCAAGAGGATTGGCATAAATACGTGTTGCCTTGGCACTCATCCAGTCTGGGCAGGACGCAAAGACGGTTACATGATTCTTCAGGATGTCCCATCCGATGGTATTTCCCTCGCCGCATGCAAGACCTGCCATAATGGTCTGAAGATCACCGGTTACATTTACCAGATTGCCGTCGGCCTGAACAGCAGAGCGATAGAGGCAGTCGGCAGCACTTGCTTCGCAGACAACCATTACCGGAGGATTTTCTTTATATTTGTGGGCAAAATATCCTACAACTGCACCTGCCAGAGAACCAACACCTGCCTGTACAAATACGTGTGTCGGGCGGTCAACGCCGTTCTCCTTCAGCTGTTTATCTGCTTCCAGTACCAGAGTGCCGTATCCCTGCATGATCCAGGATGGAATCTCCTCATAGCCGGCCCATGCAGTATCCTGAACGATGATGCCATGTTCTGTCTTAGCTGCTTCTGCGGCAGCCATTCTTACGCAGTCATCATAATTTACTTCTTCGATGGTTACTTCGGCGCCTTCCTTGGCGATGTTGTCAAAACGTGTCTTAGTGGTTCCTTTAGGCATTCTGACTACGGCTTTCTGTCCAAGGCGTTTAGCAGCCCATGCAACGCCGCGGCCGTGGTTTCCATCTGTAGCAGTGAAGAAAGTAGCCTGTCCGAATTCTTCTTTTAATTTATCAGAAGAGAGAACATTGTAAGGAAGCTGGCTGATATCGCGGCCGAGTTCCTTCGCTATGTAACGTCCCATTGCATAAGAGCCTCCAAGAACCTTAAAGGCGTTTAGTCCGAAACGATAGGATTCATCTTTGCAGTAGATGCCCTTTACTCCAAGATAGGAAGCAAGAGCGGAAAGCTTCTGCAGTGGTGTTACGGAGTACTGGGGGAAACTTTTGTGGAATTCATTTGCTTTGGTTACGTTTTCTTCGGACATCAGGTCCAGGAATTTATCATCAGATCCCGGAACATGATTGACCGTCCATTTCAGTCCGTCTGTCATGGTGAAAACCTCCTTCGTGGTTTTAGTTATTAGAGTACATCTTAACTACATTTTTGTTTTCCTTATAAGTATAATAACATAAATAAATCAATTTGCAATAGAAAAATACAAAAAAATTTAGCTTTCTCAAAAAATATTTAGTCTAATTGCAAGAGCTTTCTGATTGTGGTAAAATATAGGGTATGGCATTTGAAAAAAGCCGAAGAAAAATAATGAAAATACTTTTGAACCGGATGTATGGAGCGTGCAGATTGCTGGAATGATTTTTCAAACACGCTACGGGAAAGGAGCAAGATTTTATGGCAGTATTTCGTGCATTTAAAGCACTTAGACCTACAGAGGGAAAGGCAGAAGCAGTAGCTGCCCTTCCATATGATGTAGTGAATAGAGAAGAGGCAGCAGCCATTGGGAAAGAGAATCCGGATTCTTTTCTTCATGTAGACAGAGCAGAGATGGATCTGCCGGCAGAGACGGACCTTTATGATGCGAAGGTTTATCAGAAAGCGAAAGAGAACCTGCATAAGATGGAGGAGACTGGCGTTCTGGTTCAGGACCATAAGCCATGCTACTACATATATGAACTGGTACGCAAGGGGAAGGTTCAGACTGGAATTGCAGGCTGCGCTTCTATTGATGATTATCTGAATAATGTGGTGAAAAAGCATGAACTTACCCGATCAGATAAAGAGCTGGACCGAATCAATCATGTGGATGTATGTGATGCTAATACAGGCCCCATTTATCTTGCCTGCCGTTATACAGATGCGCTGAATGCTCTTCTTGAGCAGTGGAAAAAAGAGCACAAAGCTGCCTATGATTTTACAGAAGAGGACGAGATCACACACCGTGTGTGGGTGATCGATGGGGATGAGGCGATTAGCCAGATCCAGGATGAGATGGAGAAGATCCCTGCACTTTATATTGCAGACGGACATCACAGAGCTGCCTCTGCTGTGAAAGTGGGGCTGAAGCGACGCCAGGAGAATCCGGATTATACAGGGGAAGAAGCGTTTAACTATTTTCTTTCCGTTGTTTTTCCATATGATCAGCTTACCATTCTGGCATATAATCGTGTGGTGAGGGACCTGAATGGGCAGAGCGTGGAAGATGTCCTTGAGAAAATTAAAGAGAACTTCGACATGACGATTGTTCCAGGTTTTCCTGCAAAGCCAGTGGAGAAGCATTGCTTTGGTATGTATCTGGATGGTTTCTGGTATCTTCTGAAAGCGAAACCGGAGCTTTATGAGGGAAAAGATGTGGTTGGTCAGCTGGATTCCCAGATTCTTCAGGACGTGGTTTTAGGTCCAGTTCTTGGCATTGGTGATCCAAGGACTGACAAGCGTATTAAGTTTGTAGGCGGAAGTCATAAGTTAAGAGAACTTCAGACTCTGGCAGATGAGACCAGAGGCGTTGCGTTTGCGCTTTATCCTACTTCTATGGAAGATCTGATGCAGATTGCAGATGAGAGTAAGCTGATGCCGCCGAAATCCACATGGTTTGAGCCGAAGCTGCGAAGCGGGATCTTTGTGCATAAGCTGAGAGGATGATAAAATGGAAACAGAAGAATTTATCTCAGGTTTTTGCAGAACCTGTAACGGCAGTCAGACAGTGTGCTGTGAATATGAAGAAAAAGATGGGAAAAGGATACTTACCTTTATGGACTGTGCCTATAAAAGATGTGTAAATCAGGGCGCCTGTGAAATTTATAAAGAAGCGCACCAGTTGGGAAGCGAGGAAGAGTAGCCGCAGCCTGCAGGCAGCAGACTGCCTTTTTAAACACGCTCTAACGAACAGCAGGTAAAACTGGCAGAGGGTGTTCTGACTGGTTTTATAAAATAAGCCATATAATAACCAAATCCTGTAATGAGGAGACGGTATTATATGGCTTTTTTATAACATGTTTCCAATATGTTATTTTTGTTATAAAATATAAAGAAATAACTATAATATTACTTGTTTACATCAATATAACTATAAAGCGTATATTTAGAGATTCCAAAATAATTCGCTACTTTATCTCCGGATTTTGTAATTAGGAAAGCTCCGGAATCATTAAGAAACTGGATCGCAGTTACCTTATCCTCTTTATTCATGAGAGCTACCGGCTTGCCTACAAGCTTCACGGATTCCTCGATGAGACGATCCAGAAGATCGTTGACACTGTGAGTGATCTGCTTCGGCTTCTCTTCTTTGTTTTTTGGGGTGATCAGATCATCAAGGGCACTGTTGATCAGGGTCAGCTTGGTGATGTCGTAGTTGATGCCGAATACATAGTGAAGGCTGCCGTCATCGTCCTTTATATATGAAGTACTGCACTTCAAAATCTTGCCGTCTGCTGTTTTCATCAGGTAACCATTGTGGTCGGCTGGAGCATAGTCACTTCCCCGTCCTTTCTGGCGGATGCCGTCGAAAACTGCGTCCGATGGACCGTCACCTACATTTCGTCCGGTTACGTGTCCGTTTACAATATAGATAATGGAATGCTCCGGTTCTTTTGTCTTCAGATCATGGATGACGACCTCGCAGTCGGTCCCGAATTCTGCTGCGATATCCTGCGCAATCTGCTCTAAGACAGTTAATCTTCCCATATTTGTTCCCTCCTGTTTTGGATTTGATTTTTTTATTAAAAGCAGGAAAATCCTGCCATGGGTCGATGCCTGGAATCTCCGCATAGAATCCGGGCATCCTGTCTGTATTTATTACTGTTCACTGGGAGCGTTCCGCGAGGTGTTTTTTGTGAACAGAGTTCACAGAAAACCCGAGAATGTCGGCGCGAAATCATGCAAGGCATGATTTCTGTGCATCGCGAAGCGGGTTGCTGTGAATGTAGTGAACAGTAACCTGTATTCGTATGTTGCAGATAGTAACGAATGACTTACTATATTTATAATAGCATGTCAGAAAAAAAATAAAAAGACAATTTTACAAAAAAATTATTGAAGGCTCAAAAAATTTCGTATTTATTTTGTTGAAGATGGAAAATACATGTGGTATATTTACATTAAAATAAGATATGAGGTAAATAAAATTGGTTATTTTGTATAAATGCAAGTCAATGTGGAAGAAAAATAAATACAGGACTGGCTTGGGAATGGCAGATAACTACAGAAATGTGAAGGGAGGATCTGTTGTATGAAATATCTTTTGAAAAACGGAACCGTAATATCAGGTGCAGGCACAAGGAAACAGGATGTGTTGGTGGAAGGCGAAAAAATCATAAAAGTAGGAAAGGAGCTTTCACAGCCAGATGCCAAGGTGGTGGATGTATCCGGTAAGCTCCTTTTCCCGGGATTTATTGACGGACATACCCATTTTGACCTGGAGGTCGCAGGTACTGTAACAGCAGATGATTTCGAGACAGGAACAAGAGCGGCAATCCTTGGCGGAACCACTCTGGTTATTGATTTTGCTTCACAGGATAAAGGTGGACATACCCTGAAAGAGGGCCTTGAGAAATGGCACAAAAAGGCTGACGGCAAATGCTCCTGTGACTATTCTTTTCACATGTCCATTGTAGAATGGAATGAGGAGACAAAGAAAGAAATTCAGGATATGATCAATGAGGGCATTACCAGCTTCAAGCTATATATGACTTACCCGGCAATGATCGTAGACGACGAGGATCTTTATAAGATCATAAAGTCCTTAAATGAAAAAGGCTGTTTCGCAGGCGTACATTGCGAAAATGCAGGCGTGATTGACGCACTGATCCAGGAAGCGAAAGCACAGGGAAAACTGGGCCCGGAGAATCATCCTCTTGTACGTCCGGATACCATGGAAGCGGAGGCAGTACACCGTCTTCTTGTAATTGCGAAGGAAGCAGGAGCTCCGGTCATGGTGGTGCATTTGACCAACCGCAAGGCATACGAAGAAATCATCCGTGCCCGGGAAAATGGTCAGACCGTATTTGCAGAGACCTGTCCTCAGTATCTTCTTCTGGACGACAGCGTTTATTCCAAACCTGATTTCGAAGGTGCCAAATATGTGTGCGCTCCGCCAATCCGCAAGAAAGCGGATCAGGATTGCCTGTGGAAAGCCCTGGCAGATGGAGATATCCAGACAGTAGCTACAGACCAGTGCAGCTTTACCCTTGCCCAGAAAGCAATGGGAAAAGCGGATTTTACCAAGATTCCAGGTGGCCTGCCGGGAGTTCAGACAAGGGGAACTCTTCTTTATACTTACGGCGTGCGCACCGGAAAAATTACGATAGAGAAAATGTGCCAGCTTCTGTGTGAAAATCCAGCTAAGTTGTACGGTGTATATCCAAACAAAGGAGCTATCGCCGAAGGCAGCGACGCAGACATTGTAGTATTTGATCCGGAAAAAGAGAACGTGATCTCTGCGAAAACACATGCCTATAATACAGACAATAACCCCTATGAAGGCTTTGAAATCCATGGAGATATTGACAAAGTGTTCCTTCGTGGAAATCTTGCTGTGGATGAAGGAAAACTGGTGCAGGAGAAACTTGGAACTTATATTAAGAGAGGGCTGAGACAGCCGCTGGCCTAGAGCCTGTTTGAAAAATCATGTCTTTTCACATACCCTGTCAGAAATAGTGCAGCGGCTCCGTCACATGTGGCATTACATGCTGCTGCAAAAGCATCATTCAGTGCAAAAACAGCGAACATCAGCGCCACACCGGAATCTCCGAATTTCAGGATCCCGGTCAGGGTTCCCAGGGATACCATTACGGTTCCCCATGGAAGCCCGGGTGTACCAATGGAACAGGTGGCAAGCAAAATACTGAAGATCACCATAGTTCCCGGTGCAGGAACAGAGCCGTACAGAATACGGGAGATCATCATAGCGAAGAATACCTCTGCAAGCACAGAACCACAGTGATGAATCTGGGTAAAAAGAGGAATTGCCTCTTTGATAAGCTCGGAATCAAGCGGCACACATTTGTCAGCTGCTTCCTGTGAATATTTTTCCACAGCTGTGGAAGAATGGGTTCTTAAAGCCATTTTACAGACCGGTATATAATTTTTCAAAATTCCCCATGCCTTTTCTCCGGCATAAGATCCTGCAATATGATACAGAACCAACACCCAGACCATATAAGCCGGAATTATAATAATAAGTGCCAGAAGCAACAGTGGCAGATACTTGATGAAATATCCCTGATAAGCCAGTGTACATAGAGAAAGCCCGATATAAGCAGGCAGCAGTGGAAGAAGAATCCTGGACATCAGGGAAAGGGTGATTCCCCGAAACTCCTGCAAAAGCTCTTTGGTTCGCACTGCATTGGTCCAGCAGGCACCAAGGGCAAGCAAAATAGCAAGTACTAACGCGCTCAGTGCAGAAACCGGTGCTGGAATGGGAAGCTCAAACAAGGTATCCGGCAGGAAGCGGAAAGATAAACTGTCTGTGGATACCGGAAGTTTTGGAATGATCAGATATCCAAGAACGGATGCGAAAGCTGCGGCTCCAAGCATGGAAAAATAAGTGATCCGGACAATTGGCGCGGTGACTGGTGTGGGAGCTTTTTTTACGGAAATAATGGAAGATGCCACAAGACCGATAATGATCAGCGGTGCCAGAAAGGTGATTATCTGACTTAGCACATAACGGGCTGTAACCACCAGATTCAAAGCCCCGGAGGTCAGTCCCATAGTTCTTGTGACATTTAAAAACAGGCCTGCAAGGAGGCCGGGTATACTGACTGCCAGAATCCGAATGGGAAAACTGGCCATAATTCTTTTTTTCTTCATTGTGAAAATTCCTCCGGATGTATTATAATATATAGGAATGAAAGGTGCAATGAAATTTTAACCGCTGCATCATCCTCTTGCCAATAAAAGGTTACTGTTCACTCCGTGACCAGTAACGCGCTTCGCGATGCACAGAAATCATGCATTCGCATGATTTCGCGCCGCAATTCTCGGGTTTTCCGTGAACTTTGTTCACAAAAAACACCTCGCGGAACGTTACCGGTGAACAGTAACAATAAAAGGGATTGATTAAAGAATGCCTGGTAATGATGGCAGGAAGGGATGGGTAGTTGATATGACAGGATGGAGTGAAAAATCATGTATAATAAAATTTATCAGATTCTTGATGAAAAAGGCAGGGCAAAAACTGGAATTTTTCTGGATGGACCATATATGGGAAAGAAGTGCATTTTGAAACCAGAAACGGTTATTAGAGAAGAAAACTGTGGTGAAGCTGCTGAAAAAAAATCAGGTGTACAGCTGATCCCCGAGAAAACGGAAGATGCTTCCATATGGGATAATTATCTGAATATTCTGAGTGAGACGAAAGAGACAAAAGTGACAGAAGCAGACGGTCACCGGCTTTTCGTAGAAGATTACCGCAAGAATCCAAGGCTTGTGATCTTTGGCGGCGGTCACGTATCCCAGCCTACTGCTCATCTGGGAAAAATGCTTGGTTTCCATGTAACGATCATGGATGACAGAGAATATTTCGTGACAAAGGAGCGTTTTCCAGAAGCAGACCAGCTGGTCTACGGTGATTTTAAAGAACTGGATAAGTACATTACGCCTTACGATAACACTTATTATGTAATCCTTACCAGAGGCCACATTGGTGATGCAGACTGCCTTCGCAGGCTTCTCCATCGTCCCTACGAATATCTTGGCATGATCGGCAGCAAAAACAAAGTGCGGATCACCAGGGAAAATCTTCTAAAAGAAGGTTACACTCTGGAGCAATTGGACGAAGTCCATGCACCAATCGGAATTCCTCTTGGCGGGCAGCTTCCGGAGGAAATTGCAGTGAGCATTATGGCAGAGATTATTAAGGTAAAAAATCAGCATTATTCCGCATACTGTGATGAAAAAGTAGAGACAGCAGTTCTGGAAGGTCGTCATGGTGTCATGGTCACTATCGCAGAGAAATCCGGCTCTTCTCCAAGAGGAGTAGGAAGCAAAATGTTCGTAGAACCATCCGGACACATTACAGGCAGCATTGGTGGCGGCAAAGTAGAGTACGAAGTCATCAATCATTGTAAAGAAGTACAGGAAAAAGAAGTAAAACACTATGCCTTAACAGCAGACGGCCAGGACAGTCTTGGAATGATCTGCGGCGGACAGGTGACGGTGGTATTTGAGCGGGTATAAGTTATGGAATGGGAAAATGTTCCTATAACACGTACAAGATCACATTGTAAACCAATAAGAATTCAGGCTGGCTTCTACAGAAGATATGTGGACCAGGCTGTTTTCTTTGTGTATATAAAACATAGATGTGATGGCACTTCTAAAAAAGAAATTAATCCCTGTCCGCTCCGACAGACAATTCCCCAAACTTAAAATTATCTAAATACCATAGATTTACAATTCGTGTCATTTTCTGGCGTTTCGTGACAGAATTATTGAAATAATTTCCGACTTTTTTATAATGAGAATAACAAATGGGAGTACATCAAATGGGAGTACATTAAATGGAAAAGGAGGGATGTCGTGTATTGTATTGCTATATTGACTGATCAGAAACAGGAAGGACAGAACTGTGCGGAATATATCAGGAATTACTGTACAGAAAAGAAAATTTTTCCATTGATTGAAATCTATCAGGATCAGGAACAATTTTTTGAGTGGACACGAAAAACAGTACCGGCAGTGGTGCTTCTTGCATTACCTGGTGTGTCCGGTCTGAATGCGGCAGAACATCTTCGTTCCCTGTATCCCAAATGTGGGATCATCTGGTGCAGTGATCTTGATTTTTCGCTTCATGCGTTCAGGATGCGGATAGAATATTTTTTTATGAAACCTATGGAAGAGCAAAAAATAAAAGAAGGACTTTCCATTTGGTTTGAACGCAGCAAGGTAATATGATAAAAACACTCAGGAGGAAAACAATATGAAGAAAAGAGCTTTAATTCTTGCAATGATCACTTTTATAGCTGCAGCAACATCTGAACCATCAATAAATATGGTACGTGCAGAAGAAACACAGACGGAGGAAAATACAGCTCAGACATCAGAACTGCCCATAAAGACACTTACACAGAAGGTTATTGACGAGAATCCTTATATGGCAGCAAGTGATTCCAATATTCATCATGATTGCTACAATACAGATTCCACAGACGAAGTATTACCGGTAGGCATTTATTCAGAAATCAATGTTTCTTATGAAAAAACCAATGCAAATGCGTCTCCGGCTATCTTTTTCGATTCCTATGGACATGCAGTGGTTCCGTTGCTTGGTGGACTGGCAATTCGTGATATCAATGCAGAGGAAACACAGACACTGGGATATTTTTCTCCAAAACAGCATGACAATGGAGAATATCTGATCCAGAGTTCCTATTCCTTTGTAGATGAGAGTAACCGTCTGGTGTGTCCGACCAATAATAACCATGTGCTGATGCTGAAAGCAACAGATGAAGACGGAAACGTACTTCCGGAATTTGAGAAAGTGCTGGATATTGATATTAAAGCAGCAGCAGAGGCAGCACTTGGAAAAACACTGGACCAAAATCTTCTTGCTGTAGTGTTTGACTATGAAGGAAATCTCTGGTTTGCAACTGGAGGATTCCGTATTTACCCTGACAGGAAACAGCAGGGTGCTATGGGCTATATTTCCCGTACAGCTATTGATGCCATTTTAAATGGAGAGGAAACTGATCTGTCAGATGCAGTCTTCGTATATGAGCTGGCTCCGGGAGAGGGTGCAGAGAACGGAATTGCAGCATCCAAGGATGGAGCAGTGATCCTGACGAATCAGAACTGTTATCTGCTTCAGGCAGACAATGGGGTGAAGAAAATCTGGGAAACTCCTTACGAGAGTGCTGGTGCGAAAGAAAGCAAAGAAGGGGATGAAACAACTGGCGGAGGTCTTGCCTGGGGCAGCGGATGCTCTCCATCCCTTACAAAAGATCTGGTGATGTTTACTGATAATCAGGAGACCGTAAATCTTCTTGCCCTGGATATGAAAACAGGAGAAGTTGTTGCAAGTCTCCCTGTAATCGATGAACTTCCGGAGGGCAGTCAGGTATCTGTTGAAAATTCTGCGATCGTGTATGATAACGGTGCAGGAACCGTAAGTACCATCGTATGTAACTGGTTTGGTGCAGGAAGTGCCAACCTGGGAAAAGAGGACAGTGATTCCTCCATTCAGAGTTATACAAATATTTATGATGAAAATTGGTTGAAACAGGGAAATAAAATGATCACGCCGGGTGTGGAACGCGTAGATACGATTAAGACTGAGGATGGATACGAAATGAAGAGTATCTGGTGCAGAAGTGATCTGTCAGATACTTCCATGATGAAATTATCTACGGCAACCGGATATATCTACGGATATGTACAGAATCTGGAAACCGGTATGTGGCAGTATATTATACTTGATTTTGAGACCGGTGAAACTGTTTTTTCCATGGATGTTGCCAGCAAGCCTATGTACAACAACATGGCTATCGGAATGTATGCCGGAAACAGCGGAAATTCACTTTACTGTCCTACCGGTTATCTGGAACTTCTGAGACTTCAGGACAGATTCGTTTATCTGCCGGAAATGCCTTATCGTAAGGTTGATCTGGATCAGGCAATGCGCAATGTGTTAAGCCAGGAGAAATTTGCGGCAGATGGTGGTCTGGGAGATGTGGAAGGATGGCTGAATACGATCACAATTGAGAACGTACATCCGAATACAACCGTTGCAATACGTATGAAAGGAATCTCTGGGGAAACAGGTTCTCTGAAGCTGTATGCATACGGCACAGATGGTACCTTGAAAGAAGTTCCGGCAGAGAAATGGCATATCCAGACAGAAGATGGTGAAACACCGGATACATTATCCGAAGATGTACTGTATGAGGTGCACATGACTGTGGAAGATGGCGGTGACTTTGATCTCAGTGAAACGGAAAAGGAGATTAAGATATCTGCTGTTCTGGGAATCTGAAGGAGGGCTGATAAACAACCACCGGTTGAGCCGGTGGTTGTTAACTAAGAATGCTATATTTCAGTTACTGTTCACTGGTAACGTTCCGCGAGGTGTTTTTTGTGAACAAAGTTCACAGAAAACCCGAGAATTAAGTTTGC
>NZ_JADNDC010000040.1:0-36539 GCF_015551645.1 Ruminococcus sp. D54t1_190329_F1 | reverse complement strand
GAAAATCAGGTGATTTCTGAATTCAGGTGGGTCAAAATTAAACGTAAAAGTGGGTCAATTTTACTTGACAATCAACATTTTCAAAATGATACGGAAGATATTAAAAGTAAAGATGATGTATTGACTTATATGATCCATTTAGGATACCTTGGTTATAATGAGATCAGGAAGACTGCTTTTGTACCAAATGAGGAGATACGGCAGGAGTTGACGACTGCTGTTGAGAGTAAAAAGTGGAATGAAATGCTGATATTGCAGCTGAATTCGGAAAATCTGCTGGATGCTACATTGGATATGGATGGTGTGGCGGTTGCAGAAGAGATTGAAAAAATCCATAACGAGCATGTGTCAGTAATTCAGTATAATAATGAGAATTCCTTGAGCAGTGTGCTTACAATTGCCTACTTAAGCGCAATGCAATACTATTTTAAGCCAATCCGTGAATTTTCTACAGGACGGGGATTTGCTGACTTTGTATTTATCCCAAAGCCAGAGTACAAAAATGATTATCCGGCATTGCTTGTGGAATTGAAGTGGAACCAGAATGCGCAGACTGCATTAACACAAATTAAGACTAAAAAGTATCCTTCTTCGATACTGAATTACACAGGCGATATTCTTCTTGTTGGAATCAATTATGATAAAAAAAGTAAGGAACACCAGTGCTTGATTGAGAAGTATGTGAAGGGTGAAAATAGAGGAACAGGCGTTGTATGATGCATATGTGGAAAGCAAATGTCCGTTGGATGAAATCATTGACTTGATTCAGAATGCTGATGAATGGATATAAGCTGGATTTAGTTGTAAAATTTCTGGAAGTTCACATGTAAGTTTTTGAAAATGTGAATTTCCAGAAAAAGTTCACATTTTATAATTGACTTTTTCAAAATGTAGTGTATAATTAAACTTGTAATAACAAGTAATTATAACCAAGCCGGGGTTAGAAAATGTCAGAGAATATTTCAAAATATGAAATAATTAAAAATAAAATTGAAGAACAGATCAGCCAGGGAATTTATAAGGAGAATGATAAGATCCCTAGTGAGAATGAATTGTGCCGGGCTTTTGCCAGCAGTAGAATTACAGTACGTAAGGCTTTGGATGAGCTGGTTACTACTGGAGTGCTGTACAGACAGCAAGGTATAGGCACTTTTGTAAAGCCAAAAACAGTCGAGGCATCCGCAGACGTAGATAAGGTTTTACTTATATTACCTAATTATCCGGAACTGTTCGCTGCTGGAATTGTTTCTGACATGCTATCTGGCATACAGAAATCTCTCAGGGAAACACAGTACACGCTGGTAACACTGATGGAACCAAGAAATGAAGCGGATATTGAGAAATTCCTGCAAAGCATAAAGACAATACGACCAAATGGAATCATATACAGCTTTTATTACGGAGATTCAATGATCGTAGATGAATTAAAGAAACTTGAGGTTCCTATTGTTTTTCTTGATGCAGAACCGAAGGATAATGAATTTGATATTGTTACAGGTGAGGATTTTGAGAGTGCATATCGTGTTACTCAACTTGCAATCATGAGTGGAATGAAGAATGTGGGATTCTATTCATCCTGGAATCAGGACTTTTCTACATGCTCTGCCAGGAAGAATGGTATAAAGAAAGCCTTGGAGGATTCAAGAATTCCTATCCGTGAGGGACAGCTTTTACTTAGAAATACAGAATCTGAATTTCATGAAAGTGTAACAAAATATGACATCGTTACAGATATAAAGGAATATCTGCAGAAAAATGACTATCTGGATGTTCTGATCGTAATGAATGATACTGTTGCATTTGCAGCATATAAGGCTGCCAGTGAACTGAGAAAGGATATACCAGATGATCTGAAATTGATCAGTTACGGAAACTACAACTGGAGCAGCTTTCCGACAATTGGTCTTACCACATTCGAACAGCACTTTTTCAAATATGGAAAAGAAGCTGTGAAATTATTATTGAAGCGTATGAGTGGAACTTCTTCCATGATACAGCAAAGAAGAATTATCAAGTACGACCTGCAACGCAGGAAATCATTCTAGGACAAAGATGGCATAATAGGAGTTATGCCATTTTTAAAAAACTAACTTGTCATATCAAGTAATGTCGTGACAAGGAAAAATAAAATACATGTATTGAAAAGGAGGGTAGAATTTACATATTGGGGTAAAAGTAAAACAGTATTGTGTAGCATATAAACTTAAGAAAAATGTTTAGGAGGAAAAGAAATGAAAAAAATTACATCTATCGTATTGAGCGTATCTATGGCGGCAGGAGCATTAGGAATGAATACAGCAGTTGTTCATGCAGAAGAAAGTGCAAAAAAGGTAGCTTATATTTCGGCTGCTAATCAGTTTGATTTCTTTGTATACATTGGTGCAGAAATCAAGAAAGTGGGAGAAGAAAACGGTGTACAGGTTGATATGTTTGATGCTGCTCTGGATGTAAGCAAAGAAGCTGATCTTATGAGTCAGGCAATTTTGCAGAAATATGATGCAATTATTGTAGGACCTGTAGACACACAGGCACTGATACCGTCAATTAAAGAAGCAAATGAAGCTGGAATACCTGTAATTAACTATGACTCTTTCATTGAAGGTGCAGAAGTTTATGCCCGCGTTGGAAGTGGAAATAAAGATATGGGTAAAACTGCCGGCGAATATGCTGCTGATATGCTGAAAGAAAAATATGGAGAAGTAAAAGGTAATGTAATTGTACTTAGTTATCCGGCTCTGGAAACAATGAATCAGAGAAATGAAGGCTTCATTGAAGCTTTGAAAGAGTATCCGGATGTAACAATTAAAGAAGAGACGGTAGAAGAGTGTACAGCTGAAGGTGGTCAGAAATTAACAGATAACCTTCTGATCGCAAACCCGGAAGGCACTCTGGATATTATCTATGGCAGTAACGCTGGTGTTGCACTTGGAGCACTTGCTTCTGTAAGCTCTGCAGGCAGAGAGGATATTGCTTTAGTTGGAATCGATAACGAAGAAGGTCAGTTAAACGCACTGAAGGATGGCCGCTATTATAAGGCAACTGTTGCGCAGGATTCCTATTCAATCGGAGAAGAAGCTATGAATGCTGCCCTCTCCGCAATTGATGGAAAAAAGACTGGTGATGTAGTAGTACCTGGAATCCTTGTAACAGCAGACAACGTTGAGGAATATCTGACAGATGATCAGGCGAAGAAAGACGAATTAGAAGAGTACAAATAATACTTACGTGAAAGAAAGGTTTGAGGTATATGGACAAAACAATTATCAGATTGGACAATATTGCAAAATCTTTCGGAAATGTGCGAGTAATACATCATATCAGCTTTTCTATCGAAGCTGGTAAGGTATATGCTCTTGCCGGTGAAAATGGTGCCGGCAAGAGCACTCTTTGCAATATTATATCTGGAAGTCTTAAACCTGATGAAGGCACTATTTCTTACGGTGATAAAGAATATAGCAGTTTTACCATTCAGCAGGCAAAAGAAATTGGAATTAAAATGGTTCATCAGGAGCTGCAGATTCTTCCATTAATGAATGTAGAAGAAAATATTTTTATTGGAGAAGAAAGCTCCAGACGCGGTTTTGTAAATAAAAAAGAAATGCGGAAGAGAAGCCTGGAATTGCTGGAAATGGTTGGATTAAATGCACAACCAGAGACAAAGGTTGCAGAGATTGAAATTGCAGGCAGACAGCTCCTTGAGATAGCACGGGCAATCAATCACAATGCCAGGATCATTATTCTGGACGAGCCTACTTCATCTTTGTCTCAGGCCGAAATCCGTAAGTTTTTTACAATTATAAAAAAATTGAAAGAGCAGGGCGTATCCTTTATTTTTATATCCCATCGTTTGGAAGAGGTCTTTGAACTTGCTGATAAGATCATAGTTCTGAAAGATGGAGAAAAAGTTGCGGAACTGAACACAGAAGAAACAAATGAAAAAGAAGTAATCCGTTTGATGGTGGGAAGAGAATATTCGGATTTTTACCAGAGGGAACGAAAGTGTCATGGCGATGTGTGTCTGGAATTGAAAGATATTTCCGGAGTAAAAGAGGGAATGCTGAACAATGCATATATCCCCCAGCACGTGTCGCTTAAAGTAGAAGAAGGCGAAGTATTAGGGATTGCTGGCCTGGTTGGAGCTGGAAGAACAGAGCTTGTTCGAATGATATTTGGAGAAATGCCAATTGGAAGCGGAGAAATTTTTGTTCAGGGGGAAAAAGTACAGATAAAAAGTAGTCGTGATGCTATAAAATTGGGAATGGCATGGGTAACAGAAGACAGAAAGCAGGAAGGCTTGATTCTGGAGGATACTTTAGTTAGAAATCTGAGTTTGCCAACAGTACATAAGCATAGAAAAGCTGGAATTATTGATGATAATTTTTTGACAAAAATGTCGGAGAAATATATTCAAAAGCTAAAAGTAAAGACCACAGGCGGGCTGCAGAAGGCAAAGAATCTATCTGGAGGAAATCAACAGAAGATAGTTCTCGGAAAGTGGTTATCCACAAATCCTAAAATTTTAATTCTTGATGAACCGACCAGAGGAATTGATGTAGGTGCAAAAGCTGAGATCTATAAGCTGATCAATGAGCTTACTGCGCAGGGAATGGCAATTGTTCTGATCTCGTCAGAGCTTCCAGAAGTAATGGGTATGAGTGACCGGCTTTTAATAATGTATGAAGGCAGAGTGACCGGACAATTATTAAAGGAAGAATATACGGAAGAACGAGTTATGGAGTACGCGACAGGAAGGAAGGTTCACAATGAATGACAAAAAACTCATGATAAAGTCAAAGGGAATTTTAAATCAGATTGGCTTATTGGGTGTGATTGCAGTATTATGTATTATTTTTACATGCTTGAATAGCACTTTTATTGCAGCAGCCAATTTGATGAATATTGTAAGGCAGTCCGCTGTTATGATCATCGTGGCAATGGGAGTTACCTTTGTTATGATTTCAGGTGAGCTGGATCTTTCAATCGGCGGGGTTGCCTGTTTAACCGGTATGGTTGTATCAAAATTGCTGACAACAGGTGTTTCCATTCCGGTGGCAATTCTTATTGGTCTTTTACTTGGAGCCTTATTGGGATTATTTAATGGAATATTGACTACAAAATTCAATTTACCATCTATGATCGTTACACTGGCAACTATGAATCTGGCAAATGGAAGTGCAAGCCTGATCACTGGAGGAACAGCTATATACAATTTGCCTCAGGAATTTGAATTCTTAGGACGTGGCTTTATCTTCGGTATACCGGCCCAGGTCGTTTTTATGGTGATACTGGTAATTATCTGCGGTATTGTATTATCAAAAACCTTGATCGGAAGATATGCACTTGCTATTGGAGGAAATGCTGATGTAGCGAAGCTGGCAGGAATTTCTGTTATTAAATACAAGCTTCTGTATTTTGTATTCTGCAGCTTATGCGCAAGCTTTGCCGGAATGATCCTGACCAGCCGGCTGGCAACAGGTCAGCCGAATCTGGCGTCAAATATGATGATGGATACGTTAACTGCAGTTGTGCTTGGAGGAACTGCAATGTCAGGAGGAGAGGGAAGTATTGCAGGAAGCGTTATGGGAGCACTTCTTCTTACCATTATTTCCAATGGTCTTACCATAAATGGTGTTAATTCTTTCTGGCAGATGATTATTTCAGCATTGATCCTGATCGCAACAATTATTGCGAGACGTAAAAAGGATTAATATATCGAACGAAAACTGAGAAGAAAGGAAGGTATTTATTATGAAGTTTGAACCAACTGCTGAATCTATTTCTAAACACGAGGTACCACAGTGGTATAATGACGCAAAATTTGGTATATTTATTCACTGGTCACTTTTTTCTGTTCCCGCATGGGCACCAGTAGAAGGAAAAAATCTGGCAGAGCTGTCAGAGTCCGATGATGGATTTGGAAATTCTATGAGAAATTCACCCTATGCGGAGTGGTATCTGAATACATCAAGAATTGAGGGAACACCTACAAATCTTCATCATAAAGAAGTATATGGCGAAAATTATAATTATTTTGATTTCCAGGGAAAATTTGAAGAAGCAAATAAGACAATGAGTGCAGATGAATGGGCTGACTTCTTTAAAGAAGCAGGTGCAAAGTATGTAGTACTTGTTACCAAACATCATGATGGATATTGTCTGTGGCCAAGTGAATATAAAAACCCCAAGATGCCAGAGTATCAGTCAAAACGTGATCTGGTTGGAGAAATTACAGATGCAGTACGTGCAAGAGGCATGAAGATGGGCCTGTATTATTCCGGTATTTTCGACTGGACATTTAAGGATTACCCAATTGATGGTATGGAAAACTGGGTAAATCACCATGTGGTAACAGATGAATATGCTGAGTATTCCTGGAATCAGACAGAAGAACTTATCCATAAATATAAACCGTCTATTCTCTGGAATGATATTGGATTTCCGGCACAGTGTGATTTGAATGAGTTGTATGCGGATTATTATAATACAGTTCCCGAGGGTGTAATTAATGACCGTTGGCGTCAGTATAGCGTACATTCTGATGAAGAGAAGAAGCGCCTGGTTGAAAAACTGAATAAACAGCTGGCTGAGGGTGGAATAAGTGGTATTTTAGTTCCAGAGGGATTCTGTGATTATACTTCTCCGGAGTATGCAAATGAGATGAAGCTTCAGAAGAAAAAATGGGAGCTGACCCGTGGAATGGGAATGTCTTTTGGATACAATCAGAACGAAGATCCTAAGTATATGCTGAAAGCCAAAGAGATTATTTATATGCTGGTTGATGCAGTGAGCAAAAATGGTAACTTACTTCTTAATGTAGGTCCGAGAGCTGACGGAAGCATTCAGGAGGAACAGAAAAAGCCTCTGCTGGAAACTGGAAAATGGCTGAAGATTAATGGAGAGGCTATTTACGAAACAACCTACTGGGAAAAACAGGAAGCAGAAACTGAGAAGGGACAGCAGGTTCGTTTCACAAAGAAAGGAAATCAGTTGTATGCCGTGATCCTGGATGAAGAGCTTGACGCTTCTGTAGTAATCAAGGATCTGGAGATCCCTTCGGGAGCAACTGTTACATTACTGGGAGAAGCTGGTGAATTATCCTGGGAGCAGAAGGGAGAAAATCTGTCAGTAAAGATCCCGGAAAATATCCAGAAACAGTATGCGTATACATTGAAAATCAGTTGTTGATGGATTTTTTGACCCTGTGAAGAGCATGATAGATCTTTTCAAAATTGAATAAATTTCTTTACAGAAGAAGTGCTTGCCGTTTGTCTGTGCAGCTCATTAATTGCTGCATGGACAAGCGGCATTTTGTTGTGACACGGTTAAAAATCATATACAAGTTACGATACTTAAAAGGGCAGGTGTGGATGTTCTCCACAACCTGCCCTTTCGTGAGGGGAATGTATCAGAAACCTGTAAGTCGGAATACCATTAATTCGCTTGCAGAGTCGTCGTCACGGTCCTGTGTCATAAGAACCATCACAGAACCATCCTCTGCAACTTTCATATCTTCAATCCAGGGGTATCTGGTTCCAAACATATCGTAGCAGTCTACTTCGGCGAGGAGAGTTCCGTCCTTTGACCAGAAGTAGAATTCTCGCATATTTCCATCTGCTGCAATATAGCCATTCGCTGTCTCAGCTATTCCCGTGAGACTTCCGAAATAAGCAGGATCCTCGTGCTGGTCACCGCCAAGAAGCAGCTGCTGGTTGCCCTCCAGATCATAAACTGCTATTTTCGATGGGGTGTCATCTCCTGCAAGACGTCCGTATACCATAATATGATCATTGCTGATCTCAACCAGGCTGACAAATTTAAAAATACCGGTTCGTGCCTCGTCATCATTCATGGAGGTTAAGATCCAGGGCTCTGTAAGCACGCTGCCGTCCTGG
Source organism: Ruminococcus sp. D54t1_190329_F1 (assembly GCF_015551645.1). Classification (NCBI taxonomy): domain Bacteria; kingdom Bacillati; phylum Bacillota; class Clostridia; order Eubacteriales; family Oscillospiraceae; genus Ruminococcus; species Ruminococcus sp. D54t1_190329_F1. The sequence goes on along the minus strand of NZ_JADNDC010000040.1, from coordinate 28,647 downwards.
AAGGTTACTTTTTCCGTATCATAGCCAAGGTAGCTGGTAATGCCCCAGGCACCGGATGGGTGTACAGACAGGTAACCGCTTGTGCCGGTCTCCAATATGGTCTGCCCGTCTTTCATAACGATTCCTTTTCCACCGTTACGGGAAATATAAAGTTTTCCGTCCGTGTCTGTAAAAAGATCCATTCCCTGCTCGTCCATTGTATCAGAAGAAAGAAGATTCAGGGTGCTTCCAGTATATTCGTAAGTTTCCAGAGTATTATTCAGCTGATGATACATCCGGTCTCCAGATATTGCAAACTGGTGACGCATGATCTCAAATCCGTTCTGGGAAACACTAAATGGAATATACTCCGGAGTGACGGTATAATCTCCAACAGCTATACTCTGCGGAGCCGGTGTGAATGGAGTTCCATCCCATGGGTAAGGTGCTTCTACATTGCCGGTGTCCTCTAATTTCAGTTCCAGATTGTTAAAAACGTTTCTGACAGAATCATTTTCTTCTCCGGAAATGATAACTTTGTAGGTCACACCGGATGGCTCGTGACGATAAATGTAGTAAATTCTGTCAAAATTGTCTGTGGTTCGTATATAATCCACATCGCCAATGGTTGTTTTTTCAATAGTGCCGTCTGCATAGTCATGAAGATCGATATCGGAGGTCTGCAGATATTTGCGGAAAGAGTAGCTTGATTCTTCATTTGCTTTAATGGTGAAATCATTTTGTGAGTTGTCCTTGTCAGCACCTTCGAATACGCTGACGGAGCAGGTGTATTCATAATCGCTGATATCATTCGGATCATAGCTCCAGTCATCCGGAAGGTTAAGCTTGAACAGGGTTACGTCAATGGTGTTGTCACTTTCTCCATGAACGGTGAGAGCGCTACTGGCAGTCAGAAGCACAAGTCCGGTCACAAGAGGTAGTATTTTCCATATTTTTTTTCTCATATTCAGCACCTCTTTTCTATGTGGAATGTTTTGTATTTTTATTTTCCCAGATTTTGGAGACTTTGTCACTGACACAAATGACAGGTAATCCGTAAGGAAAGCGTTATTGCTGGAAAAAATGCGGATATCCGGAAGCGGCAAATGGGAATAGAAGTAATTTGTCCTGCATAGGCTATTGAAAAAAGGATATTTGGAATGATATCAATTGGCCTGTGTATGATCGTAAAAAATGAGGAGGCGGTACTTCGCAGAATCCTCACGCCGATGAGCAAGCTTGTGGACAAAATCTATATTTGCGATACCGGATCGGTGGATAAAACGAAGGAGATTGCCAGGGAGTTTACCGATGAGGTTTATGATTTTTTGTGGAAAGATGATTTCTCTGCTGCCCGCAATTTTATTACGGAAAAAGCAGATACGGATTATTGGATGTGGCTGGATGCAGATGACGTCATTACGCCGGAAAATCAAGAGAAGCTGCTCAGGTTGAAAGAGAGCATGGATTCAGATACGGATGTGGTTATGATGGATTATGCAGTGGGATTTGATGAATGGGAGCATGTTACGTTTTCTTATTACAGAGAGCGTATTATGAAGACTTCCCGGAATTTCAGATGGCAGGGGCGCGTCCACGAAACGGTTGTTCCTGCGGGGAATATTTTATATTCGGATGTGGTGATTGAGCATCGAAAAATAAAGGCTGGAGAGTCTTTTCGCAATCTGCATATATATGAGCAGATGATTGATGCCGGTGAAAAAATGGAACCGAGACATTTCTTTTATTATGGGCGGGAGCTTTTTTATCATAAGCAATATGAGTATGCAATTTTAATTTTAAAAAAATTTCTGGAAGAACCAGATGGCTGGATAGAGGATAAACTGAACAGCTGTCTGGTTCTTTCCTGCTGTTATCAGGCAATGGGAGAGAATGCAGCTGCTTTTGATATACTTTTTTACAGCTTTACGATGGATGTTCCGAGAGCGGAGATCTGTTGTGAGATAGGAAGATTGTTTATGGAAAAAAGGGAGTATGTGACGGCAGCATACTGGTATCAGCAGGCTCTTCTTGCGCCACGGAAAAAGAAAAACGGCGGTTTTTATATTGCAGACAGTCATGATTTTATACCTGCGATACAGATGTGTGTATGTCTGGATAAAGCGGGAAGGCACAGGGAGGCGTTTGAATTTCATAAAAAGGCAAGAGTATTGAAGCCTCTGCATCAGGCAGTTATTGGAAATGAGAAGTATTTCTGGGATGTTTGGGGTATGGAGTGAGAGGGAAAATTCACCTGTATTGTTAGTATTTCATATATTGATAGTGAATATCTAAGCTGTTATGGGAGAATGTGTATGTTTTTTGATCGTCATAATCAGAAAAATTCTTCTGAAAAGGAAGCTTCTGGTGATATCACCTGTACATCCTGTTTTGGAAACAATAATCGCTGCGGCTGCGATTGCAGTTGTTCGGGACAGGGAGCCACAGGGCCTCGTGGTGCAACCGGTCCTATGGGACCTATTGGTCCAAGAGGGTGTCCCGGTGTGACTGGTCCTATGGGACCAAGAGGATGCCAGGGAGCAGTAGGCCCTGCAGGTCCTATGGGCCCGCAGGGAGAGCCTGGTATGCCAGGCGTTATGGGGCCTGCCGGAGAAGCCGGCCCAGCCGGAGCGACAGGCTCAACCGGCCCAACCGGCCCCACCGGAGCGACAGGCTCAACCGGCCCAACCGGCCCCGCCGGAGCGACAGGCTCAACCGGCCCAACCGGCCCAGCCGGAGCGACAGGCTCAACCGGTCCAGCCGGAGCAACAGGCCCAACCGGTCCAGCCGGAGCAACTGGCCCCGCCGGTCCCGCTGGAGAAGCAGGTCCAACCGGTCCAGCCGGAGCAACAGGCCCAACCGGTCCAGCCGGAGCGACAGGCCCAACCGGTCCTGTCGGAGCAGACGGCCCGATTGGTCCTACTGGCCCAGCGCCAACTCCGGCAGCGGCAGTAGCAGATGCTACTGGTACAGAGGATGCTGTGACACAGCTAAATACACTTCTGGCAAATCTTCGCGCTGCCGGAATTCTGCAATCTTAGCACATGTTTGAAAAAGGCTTTCTGCAAGATGTGCGTCATAATTTGTGGGAGATTTCGCCCAGATGAGGGCGCAGTAGCGGCTACAGCAACCGAATTCGGGTGAAATATACCGCAATGAGGGCAAGGACTGGAAATGGAGCAATCCATTTCCAGTCCTTTCTCATATAAAAGTGTGATTGCTAAGCATTAAAATTAAATAATTTTGTGTTTTCGGTTGTAATTTCATGAATTTCGCATATAATAAAAGTGTGATTATTAAGCACAAAACTCTAATAAAAATGTGATTATCAAGCATAAAACTCCAATAAAAATGTGACGGGTGATTCTATGGAACGATTTATCTTAAAAAAGTTGCTGGCTTGGAAGAATTCTCCCTACCGCAAGCCTTTAATATTGAAGGGCGTACGTCAGGTAGGAAAGACTTGGATTCTGAAAGAGTTCGGCAGACGTTATTATGAAAATACAGCTTACTTTAACTTCGACGAAAATGAAGAATATAAGCAATTTTTTGAAACAACCAAGGATGTGGACCGGATTCTACAAAACCTTATGCTGGCAAGCGGTCAAAAAATTGTGCCTGAAAAAACCCTTATCATCTTTGATGAGGTGCAGGACTGCCCTAAGGTCATTAACTCTATGAAGTATTTTTGCGAGAACGCACCGCAGTATCACGTTGCCTGCGCCGGTTCTCTGTTAGGTATTGCTCTGGCGAAACCCTCTTCTTTTCCGGTCGGTAAGGTCAACTTTATGCAGATTGACCCGATGACCTTTAATGAATTCCTGCTTGCCAACGGTGATGAAAACCTGGCACAGTATCTGGAACAGGTGGACACCCTTGAACCCATCCCTGACGCCTTCTTTAATCCGCTGTATGAGAAGCTGAAAATGTACTATGTCACCGGTGGTATGCCGGAGTCGGTATTGATGTGGACGGAGGCACGGGATGTTTCTGCTATGCAGGAAGCATTATCCGGAATCCTCGGAGCCTATGAGCGTGATTTTGCCAAACATCCTAATCTCAGCGAGTTCCCGAAAATCTCAATGATCTGGAAATCCATTCCGTCTCAACTGGCAAGAGAGAACAAGAAGTTCATCTATAAAGTGGTCAAGGAAGGTGCACGAGCCCGTGAGTACGAGAATGCCTTACAATGGCTGGTGGATGCCCGTTTAGTGCATAAAATTTATCGCAGCTCAGCTCCTGGCCTGCCGATTGCAGCTTACGATGACTTGTCGGCTTTCAAAATTTATCTGGTGGATGTGGGACTGCTTCGCCGTCTGGCACAGTTGGCCCCCACTGCTTTTGGCGAAGGCAACCGCCTTTTTACTGAATTCAAAGGCGCATTAACCGAAAACTTTGTGTTGCAGACTTTAATTACTCAGTTTGAAGTCATGCCTCGTTATTGGAGCCAGAACAACCCACCTTACGAAGTGGATTTCCTCATTCAGCGGGAGAACGACATCTTTCCCGTGGAGGTCAAATCCGAAGCAAACACAACCAGCAAGAGTATGAAGAAGTTCAAGGAACTGTTCCCTGATAAGGTCAAGCTACGCATCCGTTTCTCACTGGATAATCTGAAACTGGACAATGATGTGTTGAATATTCCGTTATTCATGGCAGATCAGGCGGATAGACTGATCGGATTGGCATTGGGGAGTGAACCATAACCCTTGAGACGCTGGCAATATTGCTGCCCACAAAATTATTGAGACTCTAAAGCTTTCATGGTATCATTATAAAAACAGGAAATAGTAATACTATGAAATCTATTTTTATATAGGAGCATGTGCGAAGGGGGAAAAGTTATGAATCTGGTTAATCGTACTTTTCAGTTACAATGTGTTTTTAGGGAAAATAAATACATGAAAAAACTTTTATACACAATTGTTTTATTAATAGCCGTTCTCATAATTCCCGCCTAGCCGGCACACGCCCAGAGCCATTGGTATACCAAGGATCCCATTATCCGGCAACGTAGTAACAATTCCAAAAGGACGGGTAACTTCCAAAGTAGTGAAATATTTTAAGAAATACAAGATCAAAGTATATACCCATACTGTGAATTACCGGGGACAATGGGAGAAATACAGGGCTATGGGAGTGAGCGGTATTTATTCGGATGCATTGTGAAAGTGAGTTTGGATTCGATTTTAAGGATGATTTTGAAAAAAGAGAAAGGGGCATTCAAATATGAAAAACTATCGTGCAGAATTAACAGGCGTTTTTGGTGATCCAGTGGATGATAATCCTACTGGTGTAGTTGAGGAGGCTGCGTTTGCAGCGAAAAATTTGAATTATCGTTATCTGACCATTAAAGTGCTTCCAGAGGATCTTGGAAAGGCAATGGACAGTGTGAAAATCTTTGGCATGAAGGGAATCAATCTTACCATGCCTCACAAGATCAAGGTTCTCCCTTATCTGGATGAACTGAGTCCGGCAGCAGAGATTATCGGAGCAGTGAATACGGTTATCCAGAAAGAGGGAAAACTATTCGGTGAGAATACGGATGGAAAAGGGTTTGTAACCGCGTTGAAGAATTCTGGTGAGACTCTGGATAAGAAAAATGTGACTATTCTTGGCGCTGGCGGAGCAGCCAGGGCGATAGCTGTTGAATGTGCATTAAATGGGGCTGCCCATATCAATATTATCAATCGAAGCATTGAAAAAGGTGAGGAACTGGCATCTCTTATTCAGATGAAAACAGATAGCAGTGCAAAGTATCTTAACTGGAAAAACAATATGGCAATTCCATCTGATACAGATATTTTAATCAATGCCACTTCAATCGGGTTTTCTCCAAATGTGACAGACAAGCCAGACATTGATTATACTACCATCACACCGGAAATGTGTGTATGCGATGTCATATTTAATCCTGCGGAAACAATTTTCCTAAAGTCTGCAGCAGAAAATGGTGCAAAAACTATCACCGGTCTTGGAATGCTGGTACAGCAGGCCGCACTGAATTTCACCCTCTGGACAGGTGTGGAAGCGCCGGTAGATGTGATGGAGGATGCGCTGAAGAAGGAGTTTGAGTAAGGAAGATAGGCTTTTTCTGAAAAGAAAGATGTCAGATTGAATCTTTTTAAACAAAAAGGATGTGAGACCTTTGAAAATAAATTATGAAACTGTCCACTTCAATTATGCAGACAGAATAGGCAATCTGATCGCGGAAGCAGTCGGCGTAGTAAAGGGAGAGAAACATTTTCCAGTTTACAGTGGAAATCAGATTTTTAAGCCGTTGAGTAAATCCAAGCCATTTTCTACGCCTTTGTTCGCTTATGCGGAAGTGTTCTGGTCGAATGTGATAAATGAATATTTTGTATCGGCGCCTTTATATCAGCTGGCTTTTTGCCATGGTTATGAAGAAGAGACACAGAAATACTATGATTATGGGACTGTGGTTCCAAGGATTTATAATAAAGATGAGCAGCTTTTGAATCTTCTGGAATTCTTTCGGAAGTATCCGGATAAAAAGGTAGATATAGATCAGTATGAGAATTACTGTATGATGTTTTATGACTATACGGATATTCTGGAGGCTTCCTATTTCCAGAATCATAAAGATATGGCAGAGCAGCTTGCCATGCAGATCCTGGTTTCTGTGCTGAAAGGCGATCAGAATTATCACTATGAGAATATTGCGTTCGTTTGTAATAAAAAAGGAGAAATTCTGAGGCTGGCTCCGATGATCGACCATGAATTTTCCACTTACTTTATGTTTCCGGACAATTCTGCGCAGCATATGTACTGGTATAGTGAGTTGATCCGTTCCATGGAAGGACATGAAGTTCAGGATTATGAATATGACTGTCTGAAGAATCCAAAAGAACGGCAGATGATGGAAAAAAGTGCAGTATGTCTGCATAAGAATCTTGTGTATATAAAAGAGCATTACCCGGAAGTTACCGGGAAGTTTTTAGAGAAACTGAATTGCCTGAAGCATGATCTGGAAGAGAATCCATCTCCATTTTATCTGCAGGAAAATATTGAATATCCGGGAACTGCCAATTCTTATGCTTATATGTCCGGGAAAGCCAGATACAAGGATCATGATGAGGAAAAGGCAAAGCTTCTGGAAGAGAAATATAGTTCCAGGGAAAAGAAAATAGATTTCCATGTATTGAGTGTTCAGAGTGTGCAGGAAATCAAAGGAATTATAAGGCTGTTGAAAGTAATGCTGGAGAAAGAGAACGGCAATTGGGATAAAGTAAAGGAACAAAATGATGAGTACAAAGCCGAAACTGGATTTACAGATAGAATAATAAAAGCATATGACAAGTTGGAATTGACAGATGAGCAGCAGATAGTTCTTGATGCTCTTAGACAGAACTGTGTGGAAGAGACTCTTTGGTCAGCAATTGCAGCCTTCCAAAACTACCCATTTCGCACAGCCTCTGGTCTCCCATACCAGTACAAGCTGAAAATCGGCAAAGACGGAACCTACAACAAAGAGCTTCTCATCGACCGCCGGGAAAACAGCAAAACCTTATCCTGGAGCAGCATAAAAATGGCATTCCAAAATTGCCGGCAGATATCCGGCATCGTGAAACGCCCCAAGGCATTAGGGGATATTAGAGGGATTTCTTATATTTACCCATTGTTCTGGAAATTTGGACTGATCGAAGTGCCTGAAGAGACTGCGAAGAAGATGAGCGGGGAATGTGATACCGCAGAAGAACGGTGATTTTTCAAACTCGCTCTAAAAATAATTGAAGTAAAAATGAAAAAATACTTGAAGTTTGGAGAAAGTAGGAAAGAAAAAGCTCTGACAAATGATAATTTTTTTAATAATCATTTGTCAGAGCTTTATATTACGCAGCAACAAAATCTATGCCTGCTTATCCCTACAGCTTCTTCCCCTGCTCGAATTTCGGCTCACAGGTCAGCTCCACGCCCAGTTTACGGAAGGAAAGTACATCCACAGAAGACAGCATAACAGAAGTATGTGCCTGGCAGCCTTTCAGCTTTGGAAACTGCTCCAGGGCAAGACGTGCTTCTGGATTCGTAGCAGCACTGATGGAAAGGGCAATCATGGTCTCATCCATATGAAGACGCGGATTCTTACTTCCAAGATAATCTGTTTTCAGCTCCTGAATAGGGTGAATAGCATCCGGGGAGATCACATGCTTCTGGTAATCAATTCCTGCAAGCTCTTTCAACACATTCAGAAGAAGGGCAGAGGATGCACCAAGCAGATCAGAGGTCTTACCTGTGATAATCCTTCCGTCCTCCAGCTCCATGGCAGCAGCCGGAGCACCAGTTTCTTTCTCTCTTTCCAGGGCAGCAGGAACAACCTTGCGGTCCTCCAGTGTGGCATGTGCCTGCTTCAGAAGAAGCTCGATCTTGTAAACCTCCTCCTCTGTGCCGGTACCGGACATAAGCGCATCCATACTCTTGTAATATCTGCGGATGATCTCCTGACGGGAAGCCTCCTGGCAAACCTCATCATCTACAATACAGTTTCCAGCCATATTAACTCCCATATCTGTAGGAGATTTGTATGGGCACTCGCCCATGATTTTCTCAAACATAGCCTGTACAACAGGGAAAATCTCTACGTCACGGTTATAGTTGACAGTAGTCTGACCATAAGCTTCCAGATGGAATGGGTCAATCATGTTGACATCATTCAGATCAGCGGTAGCAGCCTCATAAGCCAGGTTTACCGGGTGCTTCAGCGGGATATTCCAGATCGGGAAAGTCTCGAATTTGGCATAGCCTGCGCTGATTCCTCTCTTGTATTCATGATAAAGCTGGGAAAGACAGGTAGCCATTTTTCCGCTTCCAGGTCCTGGTGCCGTGATAACAACCAGTGGGCGGGTGGTTTCAATATAGTCATTCTTGCCGTATCCCTCGTCACTTACGATCAGGGAAGTATTGCTTGGATAACCTGGAATATTATAAAGGACATAAACCTTGATTCCAAGCTTCTCCAGACGCTTCTTGAATGCATCTGCGCTGTCCTGTCCGGAGTAACGTGTGATGCAGACACTTCCTACATAAAGCCCTCTGCTTGTAAACTCGTTCATCAGACGGAGTACGTCCTCATCATATGTGATGCCAAGGTCACCGCGAATCTTATTCTTCTCAATATCAGGCGCACCGATTACGATTACGATCTCTGCCTGGTCGGAAAGCTGCATCAGCATGCGCAGCTTGCTGTCTGGCTCAAATCCTGGAAGAACACGGGAAGCGTGGTAGTCATCAAATAACTTGCCTCCAAATTCCAGATAAAGTTTGTTGTCAAATTTGCTGATTCTCTCACGAATGTGCTCGGACTGCATTTTCAGATATTTGTCATTATCGAACCCAATTTTTTTCATTCTGTCTTTCCTCCCTCTTTCTCTGGGCTGTTCTTTGCTATGTTCACAAAACACCTTGCGGAATATTTGCGGCACATAGTAATCTTTTAGTTCCTCATCCATTATGTTGTTTCTTACTGTAAAGTTACAGGTAAAAAGGATACAGCAGATGCGTTCTGCACCTGCCTTAAAAAATTGTTCCTGGACTGTATTAGAAAAATCATTCCTGCAAATTGTACGCACATCCTGCAGAAAGCCTTTTTCAAACACGCTCTAGTATACTACAGTTTGCGCCGTAAAAAAAGTATCTATTTTTTTTCTGATGTGAATTTTTTTGACCTTTTTTTCTCAAAAATTCAGAGGGTTTTCACAATATCCAGGTTGATTTATCTGCGTTTTATCTTTATAATAGAAAAGATAGTAAGGAGGAATGAAATGGATAATAATCTGGATAACAATCAAGGCGGACGCCGCCCTGATAAAGGGGATCCAAGAAGAGATCAAGATCCCAACCGCAATAAGAAAAATCATCAGTCCATTCTGGCTTTTCTGATATGTCTTTTGGTTACTCTGGTGTGTTTCAGCCTGTTTACCAATATGCTGCAGGATAATTCCAGTGAGATTACGTATGATAAGTTTATTGATATGGTGAATAACGATGAAGTGAAATCCGTTACACTTCAGTCTGATAACCTGACCATCGTGCCGAAGAAGCAGGTGAATCCTTATCAGGAGATCAGTTATTACACCAATCTGACAGAAGATGAGACTGCTCTTACCAAACGTCTGGAAGGAACCGGTATTATTTTTAAATCTGAGCCGCCGGATGCTTTCGGAGAATTTATGGCAATGATGCTTAGCGTACTTTTACCGTCTGTGCTTCTGTTTGTGCTTCTTATGTTCTTCATGCGCCGCATAAACAAAGGCGGCGGTGGTATGATGGGCGTTGGGAAAAGCCGCGCCAAGGCGTATGTACAGAAAGAGACCGGAATCACATTTAAGGATGTTGCCGGACAGGATGAGGCCAAGGAATCCTTGCAGGAGGTTGTGGAATTTCTTCACAATCCAGGCAAATACGTGGAAATTGGTGCCAAACTGCCGAAGGGTGCCCTGCTTGTAGGACCTCCGGGTACAGGTAAAACCCTTCTTGCCAAGGCAGTTGCAGGGGAGGCACATGTACCGTTCTTTTCCCTTTCCGGATCAGAATTTGTGGAGATGTTCGTTGGCGTAGGTGCTTCCCGTGTCCGTGATCTTTTTGAGGAAGCCAAGAAGAATGCACCGTGTATCGTATTTATTGATGAGATTGATGCCATTGGAAAGAGCCGTGATTCCCATTACGGCGGAGGTAATGACGAGCGTGAGCAGACTTTGAATCAGCTGCTTGCTGAGATGGATGGTTTTGATACTTCAAAGGGACTTCTGATCCTGGCAGCTACCAACCGTCCGGAGGTACTGGATCCGGCACTTCTTCGTCCGGGGCGTTTTGACCGCCGTGTTATCGTTGACCGTCCGGACCTGAAAGGACGTATTGATATCCTGAAGGTTCATGCGAAGAATGTAAGGCTTGACGATACCGTTGATTTCGAGGCAATTGCCCTTGCCACATCCGGTGCCGTTGGTTCTGATCTTGCCAATATGGTTAATGAGGCCGCTATCCTAGCTGTTAAGAATGGCCGTCACGCAGTTTCCCAGAAGGATCTTCTGGAGTCTGTTGAGGTGGTTCTTGTTGGAAAAGAGAAGAAAGACCGTATTTTAAGTGCCCAGGAGCGCCGTATCGTATCCTATCATGAGGTAGGACATGCACTGGTAAGTGCCCTTCAGAAGGATTCCGAGCCGGTACAGAAGATCACCATTGTACCTCGTACTATGGGCGCACTTGGTTACGTTATGCAGGTTCCGGAAGAAGAGAAATATCTGAATACCCAGAAAGAACTGGAAGCTATGCTGGTCGGATATCTTGGCGGACGTGCTGCTGAGGAGATCGTTTTTGACAGCGTGACAACTGGTGCTTCCAATGATATTGAGCAGGCCACCAAGGTTGCACGTGCTATGATCACCCAGTATGGTATGTCCAAGAAGTTTGGTCTGATGGGTCTTGCAACTCAGGAGAATCAGTATCTGAATGGTCGTGCAGTGCTTAATTGCGGTGACAATACAGCTACCGAAGTTGACCATGAGGTTATGGAGCTGCTTCGTGTTTCTTATGAGGAGGCGAAGCGCCTGATCAGCAGTCACAGAAAGGCTTTGGACAAGATCGCTGCTTATCTGATCCGCAAGGAGACCATTACCGGTAAGGAATTTATGATCATTTTCCGCGCAGTGGAGAAGGGAATGGAAGTTTCAGATGTGTTGGATGCAGAAGGGCTGAAGGCGCTGGATGAGGCTGTGAAAGCAGAGGATAAAACGGATGAGGCAAATGCGGACACAGAGACAGCGGAATCTGCTATTGCCGTTCCTGTAATTGAACAATACAGATAATATAGGATAAAACATCAGAACCGGGAGACATGTTTTCCCGGTTCTTTTCAACAAAGGAGAGTTTTTATGTTCCTGATTGAAGAAGAGTTAAAAAAGCTGCCCGGTAAGCCTGGTGTCTACATTATGCATGGGGAAAAGGATGAGATCATTTATGTGGGAAAGGCGGTCAGTCTGAAGAACCGTGTTCGTCAGTATTTCCAGAGCAGCCGAAACAAAGGTGCAAAGATTGAGCAGATGGTCACTCACATTACCAGATTTGAGTATATTGTCACCGATTCTGAATTGGAGGCGCTGGTACTGGAGTGCAACCTGATCAAGGAGCACCGTCCGAAATACAACACCATGTTGAAGGATGATAAGACATATCCATTCATTAAAGTGACGGTAAACGAGCCCTATCCCAGAGTCCTTTTTTCCCGCACCATGAAAAAGGACAAGGCGAAATATTTCGGACCCTATACCAGCTCCACAGCTGTGAAAGACGTGATCGAGCTGGTCCGCAAGATTTATATGGTGCGCTCCTGCAACCGTAATCTGCCCCGTGACTGCGGCAAAGACCGTCCATGTCTGTATTATCATATGAAGCAGTGCACGGCCCCCTGCCAGGGAAATGTAAGTGAGGAAGCGTATAAGCAGAACATTGGACAGGTACTTCATTTCCTCAATGGAAATTACAAGGAGACCATCGATCAACTGACTGAAAAAATGATGGCTGCTTCAGAGGAGATGCGTTTTGAGGATGCTGCAGGATATCGTGATTTAATTAACAGTATCAGGCGGATCGGAGAGCGACAGAAGATTACTACCTATGGGGAAGAGGACAGGGATATTATTGCAGTTGCCATGGATGAAAGTGAAGATCTCCGGGAGCAGGATGCAGTTGTGCAGGTGTTTTTTATGCGTGGAGGCAGGCTGATCGGCAGAGATCACTTTTTTCTCCGTGTGGCAAGAGGCGATACCAAAGCACAGGTTTTGTCAAGCTTTCTGAAGCAGTTTTATGCAGGAACGCCTTTTATTCCGGCGGAAATCATGATGCAAACAGAGATAGAGGATGGGGAAATTATTGAAGACTGGCTGACTGCAAGGCGTAAACAGCGTGTTCACATTCGTGTACCGAAAAAGGGAACAAAGGAGAAGCTGGTGGAGCTTGCCAAGGAAAACGCCTGGATGGTTCTTTCCAAAGACAGAGAACGGATCAAGCGTGAAGAAGGACGTACGATCGGCGCTGTGAAGGAGATTGAGGACTGGCTGGGGCTTAAGGATATTGTGCGTATGGAGGCCTACGATATATCCAATATCAGTGGGTTTGAGTCCGTTGGTTCCATGGTGGTTTACGAAAAGGGCAAGCCGAAGCGCAGCGATTACCGAAAATTCAAGATCAAATGGGTGCAGGGACCTAACGATTACGCCAGCATGGAAGAGGTGCTTACAAGGCGTTTTACCCATGAATCCAAGGGCGAATACGACAGCTTTTCCATTCTTCCGGATCTGATCCTTATGGATGGCGGACGTGGCCAGGTAAACATTGCACGGAAGGTTCTTGGAGAGCTTGGAATTGATATTCCGGTATGTGGTATGGTAAAGGATGACAACCACCGAACCAGAGGGGTGTATTTCAATAATGTTGAAATTCCCATTGATACTTCTGGTGAGGGTTTCCATCTGGTAACCAGGATCCAGGATGAGGCTCACCGTTTTGCCATTGAGTATCACCGCTCCCTTAGAAGCAAAGAACAGGTACATTCCGTTCTGGATGATATTCCGGGAATTGGCGAGACCAGGCGAAAGGCTCTTATGAGAAGATTCCGGTCTGTTGAGAATATCAGGGATGCTTCTGTGGAAGAATTAAGTCAGACAGAGTCTATGAATGTACAGAGCGCGGAGGCTGTCTATCAGTTTTTTCATAGAGCGCCAAATCATACGAATGCATGATTTCTGTGCATCGCGAAGCGTGTTACTGTGAATAGAGCGAACAGTAACAGTTTTAACAAGATTCGACATTGAAGTTACAGAAAAAATTGTGTATAATACAGATAAGTGTGGATTTTTGGCAATGTATATAATTTCTATGTGCAGTGCAAAGAAACCTGCACAGACTGCATAACAGTTTTCACCTATTATGAGGAATCTTGTAACTGCAGGGAACTGCTTATGCGGGAAGGACTTCATTAGAGAAAAAGGAGATAAAAGCATGAAGGGTGTACAGCTTACCAAGCTGGCGCAGGAACTGAATCTGACCAACCTGACGCCTGATATTGACCTTACAGAGATTTATGTGAAGACAGCAGAAATAAATCGTCCGGCTTTGCAGCTTACAGGATATCTGGAGCATTTTGCAAACGAGCGTGTTCAGATCATCGGATATGTAGAGTATACTTATCTGATGCAGTTAAGCGATGAGGAGCGCACATTCAAGTACGAGCGTTTTATCTCCAGCAAGATCCCATGTGTCATCTTCAGCACTATGACAAGACCGTCACAGGATATGATCGATCTTGCATACAAATATAATGTACCTACATTTGTGACAGAGAGAACTACGTCCAGTCTGATGGCAGAGATCATCCGTTGGCTTGGCGTCCAGCTGGCTCCCTGTATTTCCATTCACGGTGTGCTTGTGGATGTTTATGGCGAGGGTGTCCTGATCACAGGCGAGAGCGGTATTGGTAAGAGCGAGGCAGCCCTTGAGCTGATCAAGCGTGGTCACCGTCTTGTCAGTGATGACGTTGTTGAGCTTCGCAAGGTGAGCGATGTTACTTTAGTTGGTTCCGCACCGGATATCACACGTCACTTTATTGAGCTTCGTGGTATTGGTATTATTGATGTGAAGACCCTGTTTGGTGTTGAGAGTGTTAAGGATACCCAGTCTGTCGATCTTGTTATCAAGCTGGAAGAGTGGGACCGTGACAAGGAGTACGACCGTCTGGGACTTCATGAGGAGTATACGGAGTATCTTGGAAACAAGATCGTATGCCATTCCCTTCCGATTCGTCCAGGACGTAATCTGGCTGTTATTGTTGAGTCTGCAGCCGTTAACCACAGACAGAAGAAGATGGGCTACAATGCAGCTGAGGAGCTGTACAAGCGTGTTCAGGCGAATATTGCCAAAAAAAGAGAAGAATAAAAATCAGAGTGTGCAGATTGCGGGAATACTTTTTTAATAGGCTTTAAGGCACAGTAATGCATAGAACAGTAATGCATAGAACAGTAATGCATAGAACAGTAATGCATAGAACGGTAATGCATAGAATAGTAATTCATAGATCAGAAAGGATGGAAATTTACAATGGGTATGTATTGTTTTGGTATTGACGTAGGAGGAACTTCTGTAAAATGCGGTCTGTTTCTTACGAATGGAACTTTGGTTGAGCAGTGGGAGATTCCTACAAGACTGGAGAATAACGGTTCTTCAATCCTGCCGGATGTTGCAGATGCAATCAAGACGAAGCTGGATGAGAGAGGAATCACAAAGGATAATGTAGACGGTGTTGGAATCGGTATTCCAGGACCTGTTAATGAGAATGGTGAAGTTCCTATGGCAGTTAACCTGCACTGGGGCTTTAAGGCCGTAGCAAGCGAATTAAGCGCACTTACAGGCCTTCCGGCAAAGGCAGCCAATGATGCCAATATTGCAGCTCTTGGTGAGGCATGGAAGGGTGCTGCAGAGGGTTCCAAGAACGTGATTCTGGTAACACTTGGAACTGGTGTTGGCGGCGGTATCATCATTGACAGCAAGATCATCGCAGGTTATCACGGTGCCGGTGGAGAGATTGGACATGCATGTGTCAATCACAATGAAGTTCGCCCATGTAACTGCGGTAATCACGGATGTCTGGAGCAGTATGCATCTGCAACCGGAATTGTACGTGTGGCAAATGACATTCTGGAGGAGAGCCAGGAGGACAGCAAGATGCGTCATGTAGAGAAGCTTTCTGCTAAGAATGTTCTTGACTTCTACAAGGAGGGTGACGCTCTGGCTGTTAAGACTATGGAGAAGGTTGGCGATATTCTGGGAAGCACACTTGCCGTGTTTGCATGTGTAACAGACCCGGAGGCAATTGTAATTGGCGGCGGTGTATCCAAAGCAGGCAAACCTCTTACAGACTGTATCCAGAAGTATTATCAGAAATATGCATTCCCATCCTGTAAGAGTACTCCGATCATTCTTGCAAGCCTTGGAAATGATGCCGGTATCTATGGCGCAGCTCGTATGGTGATCAAAGACTGATTTCAGATCATCCAGAGAATTTCATAATACATAAAATCAGGAAACGCCCTGTGCAGAAGATTGCTGAATCCAGCAGACTCTGTGCAAGGCGTTTCTTTGTATATATAGTTTATCGCTTCCGGCACTGAACAGCTATTATTTTGGCAGAAAAAAAACTGCAGCTTTCTGGAAACGAAAACTGCAGTTTTAATTGTTTATAACTGACTGTCAGCTGAAAGCTTTTTAGTAATAATAAATATCATCATTACCAGAATCTCCGCCGCTTTCATCTGGATACTGGATATCACCGCCATCGGTACCGTCACCACCAGTACCGTCACCGCCAGTACCATCGCCGCCAGTGCCGTCACCGCCACTGCCATCTGCATTGTCTGTGCCGTCCGGATTTTCCGGATCTGGAGTCGGAGTGGCATTTTCATCGCTGATTTCCATATCTTCATCCTGACTTTCGTCATATTCGTAGAAATGCTGGTCACAGTACTCTGTAGGCATGGTTCCTACATCAAAGTACTCCTCTGTAACCGGGCAGCCAACTCTCGGAAGAAGTCCTGTATCAGCACAGATACTGATCTGTTCAATACCATCCGGAACTTCGAAATCTTTGTATTCCATTCCCTGATGGATCCGGTTCATGACCTTACGCCATAATGTTTTGTGGAAATTACGTGCGTCACCTTCCGGTATCTTCTGGTTGCCGTCGTAGCCGGACCATACTGCACATGTGTAATATGGTGTATATCCTACGAACCAGAGGTCATTGTATGCATCTGTAGTACCTGTCTTACCTGCAACTGCCATATTATCAAGCTGGCAGGCTGTACCGGTACCATTCTGAACTACATCCTCAAGGGCGCTTGTAAGAAGATAAGCAGTTGTTTCCTTAATGACGGAGCGTCCTACAGAGTTGTTCTCAATCAGTACGTTTCCGTTGTGATCAAGAATCTTGGTGTAGTAAACCGGTTTGATATAATTACCGCCGTTCGCAATGGCTGCGTATGCGGCACAAAGCTCTACGTTCTTAACACCGTAGGTCAGACCGCCAAGTGCTGTAGGCAGGTTGGCATCTGTATAAACATTGCCATTGGCATCGGTATCCGCTTCGGTACCATGTGCCAGTGTGGTAAATCCAAAGTTGTCCAGATATTTCAGGCCAAGCTCAGGGGTTACATCCTCAAAACACTGAACTGCAACGGTATTGACAGAATTACGGATCGCTGTACGGATCGTAGTGGTGCCATTAAAGCTGCCGCTTGCATTATTGACCGGTGCGCCGTTGTCGTAGGTGATTGGCTGGTCTTCGTAAGTGGTAGCCAGTGTCATTCCCTTCTCATTAAGGGCCGCAGCATAGGTGGATACGATCTTAAATGTAGAACCTGGCTGACGGGTACTGTCTGTAGCACGGTTCAGGGTAAGGCTGGCAGTCTTGGTTCCACGTCCGCCAATGATCGCCTTCACATATCCGGTATGCTGGTCGATGATTGTCATTGCTGACTGAGGCTGGGGGGCAAAGCTTACACGTTCTGCAACAACCGTGCTTCCGTCTGCAAGAATATTCGCTTTATAACGGTCTACATAAGTCTGTCCCTCGTCCTGGGAATCAAACAAAAGATCAAAAGACGGATCCTCATTCTGGAAGTAAAGCTTCATCATTTCCTTGCTGTAGTTTACTTCCTGTCCATCCGGCTGTTTCACGGTAAGGGCATAATCAAGTGCGTACTGTACGTAATCCGGATAGTTGGATGGATCGGAATATTCCTCATCCACAATGTTCTGAATGTCCGGATCCTGGGTAGTCATGATCTTCAGGCCACCGCTATACAGAAGGTTCTGTGCCTGTGTCTTGGTGTATCCTTTGATATTCATCAGATCATTGATAACCTGCTTGGTAAGCTCGTCCTCAAAGTAGGAGTATGTCTTGCTGGAAGACTGTGTATTAGAAGCCTGTGCCTCCTGAATGCGGGTGTAGACATCATCATTAATAGCATTGTCATACTGCTCCTGAGTGATGTAACCCTGATCCAGCATATGGTCAAGAACTTCTTTACGTCTCTTTGCATTTTCCTTGGGATTCTCGATTGGGTTGTATTTGGTAGGAGCCTGGGTGATACCTGCCAGAGTTGCGCACTCGGAAAGATTCAGATCCCACACATCTTTATTAAAGTACTGACGGGCAGCAGCCTGTACACCGTATGCACCTGCACCAAGGTTGATGGTATTCAGGTAATTCTCAAGGATCACGTTCTTGTCGCCGATCTTTTTCTCAATCTCAACGGCAAGGAACTGCTCCTGAAGCTTACGTGTAAATCGCTCTACCTGTGTAGACTCGTTGGTCCAGTTGGTGAAAACGTTGTTCTTCAGAAGCTGCTGGGTAATGGTACTTGCACCCTCGGAAAAGCTTCCGGTAGTAAGTGCTTTCACACCAGCACGAAGAATACCTCTTACATCAATTCCATTATGCTCATAAAAACGCTCATCCTCGATAGCCACTACTGCATGCTGCAGATCCTCCGGAATCTGGTCAATGGAAACCGGAAGTCGGTTGGCATTAGGTGCTGCCAGCTTACGAATCTGATTACCATTGCAGTCATAGAGGAAAGTGGCATAACCAAGAGGCATGATATCCACTTCATTTACGTCCGGCGTATTTGCAAGTATTCCACGAATGGAACCAATTCCAAGACTGGATACTGCAACGCACAGGGCGATCAGGCCGATGAAAAGGACTCTGATAAACGAAACATGTGCCCTTTTTCCCATCATGGACGAGCGGGAAATAAGAGAATTCCGTTTCTTAGAGGCCGATTTTTTTCCGTAGTTCATGATAAACCTCCTTTATAATCCGTTCTATTATATCAAATCCAGGTTCGTAAATAAACCCTAAAATCGAATATTTCTGTGAACTTTGTTCACAAAAAACACCTCGCGGAACGGTATCAGTGAATAGTAAGGTGAACAGCATCCTTTTACAAGACTGGAAAGAAAAGCCAATTCATGTTACACTATAGCAAATGAGGAAGAACAAGCTGTTATCTTTATTTTATTATGAGTTTTTGGAGGTTTCCGTATGCGGGAAAATTATAAGACCATCTATGCAGGAGGCGAGGGGGAGATTACGGAGAAGAAATCCCGGTTTATTGCGACGGTGCGCCTGGTGGAAAAAGAGGAGGACGCTCTTGCTTTCATAGAGGAAATGAAGAAGAAATACTGGGATGCCAGACATAATTGCTATGCTTATTCTATTGGAGAACATCGGGAGTTTACTAGGTGCAGTGATGACGGGGAGCCGTCAGGAACTGCAGGACGGCCTATGCTGGATGTGATCTTGGGGGAAGATATTTATAATGTGGCGGTAGTTGTGACTAGATATTTTGGCGGTGTGCTCCTTGGTACCGGCGGACTTGTGCGAGCCTATTCCGGAGCAGTGCAGGCTGGCCTGGGGGAGAGTACGGTGATAGAGAAGCACCATGGGATTTCATTGGCACTGACTGCAGATTACACGGCTATCGGCAAGCTGCAGTATATTGCAGCAGAGAATCAGCTTCCGGTCCTTGACACGGAGTACACAGACAAGGTGATCATGCATCTTCTTGTGCCAAATGACCAGATTGGAAGAATCCAGAAGGTGATCACAGAAGCCACCAGCGGACGTATAAAGATGGACAAAGAGAAGGAGCTTTATTTCGCAGATGTGGAAGGCAAAATAAAGGTGTTTGACCATTAAAAGAGAACAAAAACCCCTGCATCTGGAAAATAAACATTCCACAGATGCAGGGGATAAAGTTCTTTTGAAAGCTTTTTAAACATGCTCTGGATCAGTCTGTCTGCAGAGCATAAATAATCAGCACTTCTCTGGCTCTGGATAATCTACGCCGAAGGTGTCAACTGTCATGGATTTGATCTTCTGTTCGTCAAGTGGTCTGTCGCTGTAGTCAGTGTCGGTCTCAGCAATCTGGTTTACCACATCCATGCCCTCGGTCACTTTACCAAAAGCAGCGTAAGCACCATCAAGGTGTGGAGCATTTTTGTGCATGATGAAGAACTGGCTTCCTGCTGAATCCGGATGCATGGCTCTTGCCATGGAAAGAACGCCCTCGGTATGTTTTAACTCATTCTTCACACCGTTCTGAGCAAATTCACCCTTGATGCTGTATCCAGGACCGCCCATTCCGGTTCCGTCCGGGCAGCCGCCCTGGATCATGAAGCCGTTGATAACACGGTGGAAAATAAGTCCGTCATAAAATCCCTTTTTAACAAGGCTGATAAAGTTATTTACAGTATTTGGTGCAATCTCCGGATATAACTCTGCTTTGATCACATCTCCGTTATCCATAGTAATGGTAACAACTGGATTTGCCATAGTTTGATCTCCTTTTTCAAAAAGTATTGTATTTCGTTATTCGTTCTATTATAATATGCAAAGAGCAATTCTGCAAGTAAAAAGGAGTTGTAAAGTTATGATAAAAGAAACATTCAGCCCCGAAGAGACCTTCGCTTTCGGCAAATGGATCGGGGAAAAGGCTCTTCCCGGGCAGGTATACACACTGGTAGGAGATCTTGGGGTAGGTAAGACCGTTTTTACCCAGGGAGTGGCAGAAGGACTGGGGATCACAGAGCCTGTAAACAGTCCGACTTTTACCATTATTCAGGAATATGAAAGCGGCCGTATGCCATTTTACCACTTTGATGTGTACCGGATCGGGGACATTGAGGAGATGGAAGAGATCGGCTATGATGACTATTTCTACGGAAATGGAATCTGCCTCATTGAGTGGGCTAATCTGATCGAAGAAATCCTGCCAGAGCAGATCATTGAGATTACCATTGAGAAAAATCTGGAAAAAGGGTTCGATTATCGTAAGATCACAGTAACCGGATTACTAGAGCCTGTTTGAAAAATCATTCCCGCAATCTGCACGCCCCACTTTGCGGTATATTTCACCCGAATTCGGTTGCCGTAGCCCGCTACGGCGCCCTCATCCAAGCGAAATCTCCCACAAATTGTGACGCACATCTTGCAGAAAGCCTTTTTCAAACACGCTCTAGAGCAGATTAAGTGGCAGAAAAATTAGAAAATCTCCAAAAGTGGGGAGAGTAAGGAGAAAAAATGAAGATTTTAGGCCTTGACAGCTCAGGAATCGTCGCTTCTGTTGCAATAGTGGAGGACGAGAACCTGATTGCGGAATATACAGTTAATTATAAAAAGACACATTCCCAGACACTTCTTCCTATGCTGGACGAGCTGGTGAAGATGACAGAGCTGGATCTGGATACCATTGATGCCATTGCAGTGGCAGCCGGACCAGGCTCTTTTACAGGACTTCGTATCGGTTCTGCTACAGCCAAGGGACTTGGTCTTGCGTTGAAAAAGCCACTGGTGGAAATTCCTACTGTGGATGCACTGGCATATAATTTGTATGACTCCAGAGCATTGATCTGTCCGATTATGGATGCAAGAAGAAGTCAGGTTTATACAGGAATCTACCGCTTTCAGGAGCATAAGCTGGTAACGGTAGAAGCTCAGATGGCAGTTCCAATGGCTGAGATGATTGAGAAATTGAATGCGAGAGGGGAAGAGGTAGTATTCCTTGGCGATGGCGTGCCTGTCTTTGGAAAAATGATCCAGGAGAACCTGAAGGTTCCATATTCTTTTGCACCTGCCCATGTGAATAAGCAAAGAGCAGCTGCAGTGGCAGCCCTTGGCGGGATTTATGTGAAAGAGGGCAAAATAGTGACTGCTATGGAGCATGTTCCAGAATACCTGAGAGTTTCCCAGGCAGAGCGTGAGCGCGCCCAGAAGCTGCAGGAAGAGAAAGCTTCTGAAAAAAACAGCTGAGAAGAAAAGGAGAAGTCAGAGTATGATTCTTCGTGAAATGCTGGTAGATGACCTGGATCAGGTCATGAAGATTGAAAACGAATTATTTTCCCCGCCATGGACGAAAGAGGGATTTTTTACTTATCTGACCCGCAAGGATGCCATGTTCCTTGTAGTGGAAGAGAAAGGAGAAATCCTGGCTTACTGTGGCCTGATCATGGTTTTGGATGAAGGCGACATTACCAATGTTGCAGTGCGCCCGGACAGGCAGAAAGAGGGGATTGGGCATTTCCTTATGGACAGTCTGATTCGGCTTGCCGAACAGCAGGGAGTTACCACGATCCATCTTGAGGTTCGTACAGGCAACGGGACTGCCATCCGTCTTTATGAAAGAATGGGATTTACAAAAGACGGGATCCGCAAGAAATATTATACGGATCCCGTGGAAGATGCTCTGCTTATGACTAGGCATCCGCGTGGATAAGTGAGAACCTCTCATTCTCGCAAAATGTGACGCACATCTTGCAGAAAGCCTTTTTCAAACATGCTTCAGTCATGGTCTATCGCATGATTTTATGCCTGAGCCCATACGCTGTATTGTAGAAAATCAAAAGCACAAATGCCACAAGGCTGAGTGCAGCCCCAAGTGACTTACCGGGCGCATGGAATTCAATCTGGATTTCATGCGCCCCTTTTTGTAACGGAAAACCAAGAAACGCCTTGTTAACCTGTACCGGTGCAGCTTCTTTCCCATCCACACAAACAATGTATCCTTTGGAGAACGTATAGGAGGTTACGAAATATCCATCTTTCGGCATATCAATACTACCGTTTAGAATCTCTTTCCCGGAAATTCCTTTTTCCTGAAAAGTTACCAGCCCCGGATGGGAAAGCAGGCTTAATGGAAGGGTGTAGGCTTTTATATTTGTGAGCTTATATTCTCCTCTGGAAAACATAATGTCCAAAGCATCCATATCCTCATTAGAAGAAATCATATAATAAAAGGTATCATTATTGTTGGGATAAGGAGCCTCAGAGCCGGAAAGCCGGTTTCGGATGCCATTTATGGTAATGGACATATCCTTTTCCCCATTGTATTTTACGTCAAAAGAGAGCAGCAGAATAGTGGATGCCGGCAGTGTTTCCGGCAGTTCCCGGCGGACGGTTTCATCTTTTTTTGAAGTCTTGTGATTAAGAAAATCGGCAGGCAGGGAATATTCCTTCATTTGAGAAGCGTATGGCAAAAAAGCGGCAGAAAGATCACTGGCATTCTCTGAATTGTCAGGAGAATCCGGCACAATTGTGCGGTTGGTAATGGTATCCAGTGTCTGTGGAGAAGAAAGCTTATCATATTCACTTTCTGTCATCAGAGCCGTACTTCCATAAGCAATAGGCAGCACATTGCTGTTTTCTGCCAGTATATGCCCGTCTTTTTCCAGAAGGGTCTTATAGCCCGCAGGAACTTTATCTGCTTTTGTCTGAATATACCGGACGCCCATCAGATATTCCTGAAAAGGATTTACATCAGCTGTCATGGCAACACGGTTGCGGATGCTGATAGGCATTTGCAGGATATCGTACAGCAATGTATTGTAAGTGCTGTTGGAAATAGAGGAATACAAGGTACTTTTATTTTGCTCCCCGGTGATTACATAGTTTGAATTGTTGGATGGGTGCTCGATTACATCGAACCGTGCCTGAGGATTTTCACAGCACGCCTCCAGATCCTCCCTGGAAAAATAGTCTCTGGACTCGTCTGCAATTGTGGCGTAATGCTCTTCCTGTCCTTTTGTCAGATAAAGCATAGAAGGAATCGCAAGCAAAAGCACAAGTCCTCCAAGATTTATCCACCAGCAGCTGACTGGTATCGTGATTTCTTTTTCCTCCAGAAAAACGCCAAGGGAAGCACAGACAAGAAGCAGCACAAGATCAGCTGTGACCAGGTGCCGGATCTGCTGATTATGTAAAAGGAAAATAAGCTGTACGATAACCGGAATTGCACAAAGCAAAGCCAGTGGCAGACTGTGGCGTATTTTTTTCTGCCGGAGGCCTTCAAGAGCCTGTGCAGCCAGGTAAAGAATCAAAGGCAGAAATGGGATCAGGCATTTGGGCCTTACATATAAAGTGGCGTTTAAAATCCAGTAAAAAATGTCAAAAAACAGCAGTACAAAAACAGCAATTGCCAGCTTTCGGGTTTTCTTTTCCCGTATGCACAGAAACAGTGCATACAGACAAAAAAGAGTGAGTCCGCAGCCGTAAGGACTGTATAGGATGCTGTCCAGTGTGGGGTTCACTCCCAGGATTTTTAACAGGGAAGTGGAATCACCGGTATCCTTTTTATTTCCAAGGATGGAAAGACCGGTGGGAAGCAGGAGAAAGAGATTCATGGATACGGCAAAAGACACGTCCACAATATAGTTCCACCATATTTTGCATTTTCGTTTTTTCTGCATTCTGGCGGGTACATTTTTCAGATGCTCCGGCAGCAGATGGCTGATATAAAGGATGCATGCCAGAAAGCAGGATGGGAAAAAGTAAAAGCTATGCAAAATGCAGAAAAACAGGGAAAGGATCAGTCCGATATGGGGACGGATGTGGTACACGTCCTGTTCCTGGTACTCAAAAATCCGGTCCAGGCAGAGGAAAGCCAGTAAAAGAAATGGCAGATAATTCACAAACATGATCTGTCTGTGCGCCTGGAAAAAGCAGTTTGCGCTAAGATAAAAAAAGCCGCATGCAAAGCTGGTAAAATCCGAAAAACCCTTCCTGTGCAGCCAGTAATAAAGAAGTCCGCCTCCAAGCAGGATTTCAAATATTGCATATCCCTGAATAAACCATTCCATTTCCACATGGGGAAAAAGATAGGAAATCAGTACATCCGGGCGCATAAATCCGTAGTAGGAGAGGGAAAAGAAATTGGTTCCGCCTCCAAGTCCGGTGAAGTCCGGAAACAGGCTTCCTGTTGCATAAAAATTTTTTCTCATATAATCAGCAATGGTTACATGCTGGGAATACCAGTCTGTCTCGGAGCCAAACCAGGAACCGGAAGGTATCAGAAGTAAGATGAGAATGCTGCCAGCTGTCAGAAGAAGCAGCAGAGTAATGGCGTTTCGCCAGGTGAATTTTTGAGGCTTGCTGCAGAAAATCATAATAATTCCTTTCTGTTGCTGAGCTTAAAACAGCAACAAATGTTAAGTTTAAATTATAAAAACACATTGTAAGCTGTTTGTCAAGCGGCTTCATTTTAATTATTTCTGAATGATTTTCCATATTGGGAAGACCTGACTCTTGTTTTAGGAAACTGCTTGTGTTAAACTTTCCTAGAGCATGTTTGAAAAATGTTGTTATAAGATTGCTTCGGAAAGCATTTGGAAAACACGTTTTGGAGAATAAAGAAAAGAGGATATTTTAATATATGTTAGATGTTTGTCTGCTGGGAACCGGAGGTATGATGCCACTTCCAAGAAGATGGCTCACTGCTCTGATGACCCGGTATAACGGCCACAGTCTTCTTATTGACTGCGGCGAAGGAACTCAGGTGGCAATTAAGGAAAAAGGATGGAGCTTTAAGCCTGTTGACGTGATCTGTTTTACCCATTATCACGGAGATCACATCAGCGGACTTCCTGGTCTTCTTCTTACAATGGGGAATGCAGAGCGCACAGAACCGCTTACCTTGATTGGTCCGAAAGGTCTTGAGAGGGTAGTAAACGCACTTCGCGTGATCGCACCGGAGCTTCCTTTTGAACTGAAATTTATCGAGATTAACGGACCTGAACAGGTATTTGAGATTAATGGTTACAGGATCACGGCTTTTAAGGTAAACCACAATGTACTTTGTTATGGATATTCACTGGAGATACTCCGTCAGGGGAAATTTTCCCCGGAGCGTGCCCGTGAGCAGGGAATCCCATTGAAATACTGGAATCCTCTGCAGAAAGGCCAGACTATTGAAGCCGATGATGTGACATATACTCCGGATATGGTTCTGGGACCTGCGAGAAAGGGACTGAAGGTTACTTACACTACAGATACCAGACCCACCGAGTCAATTTTGAAAAATGCGTCTGGCTCAGACCTTTTTATCTGCGAAGGGATGTACGGCGAGGATGACAAGCTGGAGAAGGCAAAAGGCTATAAGCACATGACATTCCGTGAAGCTGCTACTCTGGCGAAGCAGGCTGATGTAGGGGAAATGTGGCTGACTCATTACAGTCCGTCTCTGATCCGTCCAGATGAATATATGGACATGGTGCGGGATATTTTCCCAAAAGCTTATCCTGGCAAAGACGGAAAAACAATGGAAATGAATTTCGAAGAGGATTAAAAAATGAAAGATACATTCATTCTTGCAATAGAAAGTTCCTGTGATGAAACTGCGGCTTCTGTAGTAAAAAACGGCAGGACTATATTATCAAATGTGATTTCTTCCCAGATTGCGCTTCACACTCTGTATGGAGGTGTTGTGCCGGAAATCGCTTCACGTAAACATATTGAGAAAATCAATCAGGTGATCGAAGAGGCACTTTCCGAGGCAAATGTGACCCTGGATGATCTGGATGCAATTGGCGTTACTTACGGTCCTGGCCTGGTAGGTGCTCTTCTTGTGGGCGTAGCTGAGGCGAAGGCCATTGCATATGCGAAAAAGCTTCCTCTTGTTGGAGTGCATCATATAGAAGGACATGTTTCTGCCAACTATATTGAACATCCGGATCTGGAACCGCCGTTCCTTTGTCTGATCGTGTCCGGCGGACACACACATCTTGTAATCGTAAAAGACTATGGAGAATTTGAAATCCTGGGACGCACCAGAGATGATGCTGCGGGAGAAGCTTTTGATAAAGTTGCCCGTGCAATCGGATTGGGTTATCCAGGTGGACCAAAGGTAGATAAATTGGCAAGAGAGGGAAATCCGGACGCCATTGTTTTCCCGAAAGGAAAATTAGGAGACTGTCCTTATGATTTTAGCTTCAGTGGCGTGAAATCTGCTGTATTGAACTATATTAACAATGCCCAGATGAAGGGCGAAGAGATCAATCGTGCCGACCTTGCGGCTTCTTTCCAGAAGTCTGTGGTAGACGTACTTGTGGAGCACACAATGCTTGCTGCCAAAGATTATCACATGGATAAGATTGCTATTGCAGGCGGGGTTGCGTCCAACGGAGCTTTGAGAGAAGCTATGACTAAGGCTTGTGAAAAGAGGGGCTATAAGTTCTATCGTCCGTCACCTATTTTTTGTACAGACAATGCGGCGATGATCGGCGTGGCAGCTTATTACGAATATATCAAAGGAACACGCCATGGATGGGACTTAAATGCAGTTCCTAACCTGAAACTGGGAGAGAGATAATGGAGCAGGGCAGATGTACGGCAATCGTTCTGGCGGCAGGCCAGGGCAAAAGAATGCATAGCAAAATACAGAAGCAGTTTCTGGAAATAGGAGGGAAGCCGGTTCTGTATTATTCCCTGCATTGTTTTCAGGAGAGTCCGCTGATCCAGGATATTATTCTGGTGACGGGGGAAGAGATGATTTCTTACTGTGAGCAGGAAATTGTAAAAAAATATGGCTTTTCCAAGGTGCGCAAGGTGACAGCAGGAGGAAAAGAGCGTTATGATTCTGTGTATGCAGGACTATTATGCTGTCAGGATACAGATTACGTGTACATTCATGACGGTGCAAGACCATTTATCACAGAAGAGATGGTTCAAAGAGGATATGAGGCCGTGAAGCGAACCAATGCGTGTGTAATGGGCATGCCGTCCAAGGACACTGTGAAACTGGCAGACTCGTCAGGCTATATTAAAGAGACTCCAGATCGTAAAATTGTATGGAATATTCAGACTCCTCAGATATTTTCATATGATCTGATTCGCGGAGCTTATGAAAGCATACGCAAAAAGGACATGACAGGGGTAACAGATGATGCAATGGTAGTGGAGCAGGAGACTGGAACCAAGATCCTTCTTGTGGAGGGATCTTACCAGAATATCAAGATCACTACACCAGAAGATCTGGCGATTGCAGAGGCTTTTTTGAGATATTGAATGAATTTTTGAAAAAAATAAAAAATCTTGTTGACACAAAAAGGTTTTAATGATAGAATACGTTTTGCACTGACAGAGACAACCTCTTGAGTGAAGGACAACTCCTAATGTGCAAAGCGTTTTTTGTTTGATTATTATATATGGAGAGATATCGAAGTGGTCATAACGAGGCGGTCTTGAAAACCGTTTGTCCGCAAGGGCGCGTGGGTTCGAATCCCACTCTCTCCGCTTGTTAAACACTTAAAAAAATAAATTTAAAAAGTGCTTGACAAATAAAGAAACATCAGTTATACTAAACAAGCTGTCGCAAGAGAGCAAACAATTTAATGAAGAACTTACTTAGTAAGTAGGGCAATTTGGAGAAGTACCCAAGCTGGCCGAAGGGGCTCCCCTGGAAAGGGAGTAGGTCGTTAATAGCGGTGCGAGGGTTCAAATCCCTCCTTCTCCGTTTTGAATTTCTCAATCAAAAGAAGTTCAAAAAAGTTGTTGACAAACACTTGAACATGTGATAATATGAACAAGCTGTTTTGAAAACAACAGCGAAACAACCTTGATAACTAAACAGTGAAACACATACGATTCTCGAAAATTCTTAACGAATCATCATTCAAAAGAATGAACTTTTTATAACAGTAATGACGAGAGATAACTAAGCTAGTTGGTTGTCTTGAGTGAATCAAACACTTTATCAGAGAGTTTGATCCTGGCTCAGGATGAACGCTGGCGGCGTGCTTAACACATGCAAGTCGAACGGGAAACAT
>NZ_JADNDC010000003.1:98787-175647 GCF_015551645.1 Ruminococcus sp. D54t1_190329_F1 | reverse complement strand
AAAGAGAAATGGTGTGCATAAAAATACCTACACTCCAAAATGAAATGTAGGTATTTTTGTCGCTTACCTTTAGATATTTCACCTGTCTACTTGACAAGGGGCATATCACCGACAAACTGAGCGACTACTTTGTGTATACATAAAATCGGACTAACCGTCTATCAGTAGCACCTTTTTTATACTAATTATATTATCATGCTTTAAATGGAATGTCAAAAAATTTTACAGGAAATATTTATGGCAAAAGCAAAAGAGTTACTGTTCACTCCGTTTACAGTAACACGCTTCGCGATGCACAGAAATCATGCTTTGCATGATTTCGCGCCGCAACTCTCGGGTTTTCTGTGAACTTTGTTCACAAAAAACACCTCGCGGAATGTTACCAGTGAACAGTAACGCAAAAGACTATAGTTACAGGAAACTTGTAAAAAAGAACTGTCAAAATGGAAAAATAACCTAAAAATGAAGGAAATAATTGGTAGTAATTACATATTGCAAATAGAGTATGGTGAGATATATTATAAGCACATCAGATGAATTTAATAATAAAAAAGAAATATCTGCTAAAAAATGGAGCTTATCTGTTGAAAACAAAAAAATGGTATGATGAATTCAATATATTTGCAAAACGCTCATGTCTATTGTTAGACAGGATTTTCGTAGTAAATTAAGTGGTGAAAAAGGAGAAAGTATGAACACAGTATTGGAAAAAATTAAAAAAATGGGAATTGTACCGGTTGTAGTAATTGAAAATGAGAAAGATGCAGTGTCGCTGGCAGATGCTCTTTGCAATGGCGGACTTGCCTGCGCAGAGGTAACTTTCAGAACTGCAGCAGCAGGAGAGGCTATCCGTCTTATGAAAGAGGCACACCCAGAGATGCTGGTTGGTGCAGGAACCGTACTCACTGTGGATCAGGTAGACCGTGCTGTTCAGGCAGGTGCTGAATTTATTGTAAGCCCTGGTTTTGACCCGGAAATTGTCGATTACTGTATTGAGAAAAAGATTCCGGTGCTTCCAGGCTGCATTACACCATCTGAAGCTGCACGGGCAGTACGCAGAGGTCTTTCTGTAATCAAATTTTTCCCGGCGGAGCAGGCTGGTGGACTGGCATTTATTAAGGCAATGGCAGCACCGTATACTTCCTTAAGTTTTATGCCAACAGGCGGAATCAATCCGGAGAATGTAAAAAAATATCTGGAATATGACCGCATTTTTGCCTGTGGAGGAAGCTGGATGGTAAAAGGCAAACTGATCACAGAAGGCAGATTTGACGAAATTGAGAAGTTGACCAGAGAAGCTGCAAAAATCGTAGAGGATATAAGAGGATAATAAAATGGGAAAAAAATTTGATATGCTGGCATTAGGTGAAGTGCTTCTTCGTTTATCGCCAGAAGGAAACGAGCGTTTAGCCCAGGGCACCAGATTTGAGAAACAGTTGGGCGGGGCAGAATTAAATGTAGCTGTTGGCGCAGCCAACCTGGGGCTTACTACAGGTATTATCTCCAAGATTCCATCTCATGCCATTGGAAATTATGCGAAAAGGGAGATCAGAAGAAACGGTGTTGACACGGATTACCTGGCTGGAGATGACAGTGCAGATTCCAGACTGGGAATTTACTATTATGAATATGGAGCAGATCCTCGTAAACCGCAGGTGGTTTACGACCGCAAGTATTCTTCTGTGAATAAATTATCTTTAGAAGATTTTCCAGAAGAAATGTATGAAAATACAAGATGCTTCCATACCAGCGGAATCACTCTGGGACTTGGCGGTCCGGTAAGGGAAAATGCTATTGAAATGATGAAAAAATTCAAAGAAAAAGGTGCATTGATCTCATTTGATGTAAATTTCAGGGGGAATTTGTGGACCGGAGATGAGGCAAGAGACTGCATTACAAAGATTTTGCCTATCGTAGACATTTTTTTCTGTTCAGAATCCACAGCTAATCTTACATTTGGAAAAACAGGGGACATAAAAGAAATCCTGAAAAGTTTTTCTGATGAATACGATATCGCTGTGGTTGCAGCAACCCAGAGAATCGTGCATAGTCCAAAGTCTCATACTTTTGGTTCCGTAATTTATGAGAAAAAAACAGACAGCTATTATGAAGAAAAACCTTATGAGAAAATTGAGGTTGTAGATAGAATCGGAAGCGGAGATGCGTATATTTCCGGTTTCTTATACGGATTATTAAAAGAAAATGGAAACTGTCAGGATGCGTTGGAGTATGGAAATGCAGCCAGTGCTATGAAAAATACCGTCAGTGGGGATATGTTATGGACAGACCCTCAGGAAATTCAACAGACAATCGAGATGCATCATAGTATAGGACAGGATTTTGAAATGAAGCGTTAGATAGCCAGTAGAGCGTGTTTGAAAAATCATTCCCGCAATCTGCACGCCCCACTTTGCGGTATATCCAGAGCAGGAAAAGATTAATTACGCTTTAAAGCAGCCGGAACACCTGCTCGGCAGTGGCTGTCATATTGTTTTTTGCAGTGGCAGGATCCATAGCCTCCGCAAGTGTGCAGACATTTCGTAAAATTGGGAAAAAAGCATCAATTCCCTCTTTATTGCAGGCGGCTGCTTCCTTTGTGACACTTCCGGCAAATGCGATAACCTTTGCATAGTGTTTTTTTGCCAGCTTCGCTACGCCTACAGGGGCTTTTCCCATGGCTGTCTGAAAATCCAGGCGGCCTTCACCGGTGACTACCACGTCTGCATCAGAAAGTTCCTGTTCCAGTCCTACAGCACTCAAAATCAGTTCGATACCAGGCGTCAGCGTTGCCCCCAGGTAGGAGAGAAAGGCGAAGCCAAGCCCTCCGGCAGCACCGGCACCAGGGGTATTGCAGTAATCTGTTCCCAGAGTTTTGGAAGTAATTTGGGCAAAATGTGCCATAGCTTCATCTAGCTGCTTTTTCTGATTTTCTGTCACACCCTTTTGCGGACCGTAAACGTATGTGGAACCATTTTCACCGCAAAGAGGGTTATTCACATCGCATGCGACCTGAATATGAGCTTCTCTCAAAAGAGGATTCAGGCCGGAAATGTCGATTCTGGAAACCTTCGCCAGTGCCTGTCCGCCTTCGCCTGCATCCACATCATTTTCATCCAAAAAACGTACGCCAAGAGCTTTTAACATACCGATGCCGCCGTCGTTGGTGGCGCTTCCGCCGATTCCAATGATAAAATTGCGGCAACCCTTCTGGAGGGCATGGTTTATCATTTCGCCCACACCGTAGCTGGTAGCAAGAAGAGGATCCTTTGTATCATCTGGAACCAGTGTGATTCCGGCAGCGGAAGCCATTTCCATAACAGCGGTATTGCTGTCTTTCAAATATCCATAATAAGCATTGACTGGAGCATGCATAGGTCCGGTGACGGTCAGATCGATCCGCTCTCCGTTCATGCCTTCGATCAAGGCATCAGTAGTTCCCTCTCCGCCGTCTGCGAGAGGTTTTACCACGATCCTGGCATCCGGCTTTGCCCGAAGAACTCCTTCCTTGATAGCCATTCCGGCCTCTATTGAGCTTAAGCTTCCTTTTAAAGAATCAATTGCAATGACAACTTTCATATGAAAAAATCCCCCAAAAAAATAAATGGTAAAATATGTTGCGAAAAGATTTTCAATCTTATGTCTGTTTAAAGGATAGACCGCCTGGTTTGTGGAGTCAAGTAGAAAAAAGCAAGAATTTTTGCATGGAGTTTTTATCAGATAATGATAAAATAGTAATATCTGTCTAGAAGGGAAAATATACATGGGAGGTTAAGACAATGAAGATAAAAACAGTTGCAGTTTTTGGCGCAGGTGCGGTTGGGTCTTATGTGATATGGGGGCTTTCCAGGCGGAAGGATATCCGGCTGGGAGTTCTTGCAGAGGGTAAGCGTGCGGAGAAATTGAAAAAAGGCTGCACGATCAATGATGAGGTTTATCATCCAGAAGTATGGACACCTCAGGAAGCAAAAGGGGTAGACCTGCTGATCGTGTCTTTGAAATATGGAGCGCTGCCAGGTGCAATGGACAGCATCCGCCAGGTTACAGGAGAGAATACCACGGTCATGAGTCTTATGAACGGCGTGGACAGTGAGAAATTGATTTCCGATGAAATTGGAGCTTCCCATGTGATCTATTCGGTAATAAAAGTTGCTTCCCATAAAGAGGAAAATGGATATTGTTTTAACCCGGAAACCACCATTGGCATTATTTTCGGAGAGCCTTGCGTACCCTATGACAGTGAACGTGTGCAGGCCATTGAGGCTCTTTTTGCAGATACCGGACTGCATTATCGCTCTACAGAATATATCAGGGAAGAAATGTGGAGCAAATTCCGGCTGAATGTATGCAATAATCTGCCCCAGGCAATTTTAGGGGCAGGAGTTGGCTGTTACCAGAACAGCGTTCATATGAAAGCAATCAGCGACGGACTTAGAAGAGAGTTGGAGGCCATTGCTTCTGCAAAAGGAATCGATATAAGTAAGGCTGCTGCATCCTCTGGACATGGAAGTGCCGTTCCTCCATCAGCCAGATATTCCACACTGCAGGATCTGGATGCGGGACGCCATACGGAGATTGATATGTTCTCAGGCGCGTTGGTCCGCATGGGGCGGGAACTTGGGATTCCTACGCCGTATAATGAATATACCTACCATATGATAAAAGCTTTGGAAGAGAAAAATGATGGGAAGTTTGACTATAGCAAAGAGGATGGAGAAGTAACCTGTTCCAGGTAAAGAATTACAGCTATTGAGAGGCGTAAAAATGAACGATAAATGGCTTGATTTTGCAATCCGTATTCAAAGCATCGGCTGCACTCTCTTGTATCCACACCAGTATATTTAATCCATAAAACAGATACAAAATCCCGGATGTGTAGGTGAACAGACATGAAAAATATCCATAGCATTGAATTTTATACTGGAAGCAAGGAAGAATTGCTTCCCGGTTTTGAAAAAGATTTTCCCTATATCGCTTCGAGGGCAGAACTCGACAAGTATATAGGGGGTTATGTACCGTGGCACTGGCACAGGACAGTGGAACTTTTTTATATGGAAAGCGGCAGCATTGAATATGATACGCCAGGAGGAAAAATATTGTTTCCGGCTGGAAGCGGTGGCATGATAAATCCCAATGTACTCCATATGACAAAAGCAATATCGCAGAGAGAAAAGAATATACAGCTACTTCATATTTTCGATGTTTCCTTACTTGCCGGAGAACAGGGAAGCAGGATTGAACAAAAATATATTGCACCTGTCATAACAGCCCCGCAGATCGAGGTAATCCCGCTTTTTCCGGGCAATGCAGAAGAAGAAAGGATTTTGAAACTGCTTGCTGCCTCATTTCGTTTATCAAGTGATGAATTTGGATATGAAATAAAAATGCGGGAAGCCCTAACGGAAATATGGCTCATGCTTTTTGAACTTTCTCGTTCTATGCGTGAAAAGAAAGGGGAACATAACAAAAGCAACGATAAAATAAAGCTGCTGATGATATACATTCATGAACATTACAGAGAAAAAATATCTATTCCGGAACTTGCTGCGGCAGCATATTTAAGCGAAAGGGAATGCTATAGAGTGTTCCATGACTGTCTGCACATGACACCCGTCGAGTATATAACAACTTACCGTTTACAAGTTGCCTGTCAGAGGTTGGCAAAGGGGCAGGAAGCTGTTACTGTTATCAGTCATGAGTGTGGTTTAGGGAGCAGCAGTTATTTTGGAAAGGTTTTTCGAGAATATGCACATTGTTCACCTATAGAATATAGAAAAAAATGGCAGAATAGTGATAGGTAATGGCGAAATAGAAATATTTTTCCTATGTCTTTTGCATTATAATGATACCTGTAAAGTAAATCAGCAATTTACAGGAGGTGAGCGCAAAGTGGTAAAACTAAATATTCAGACCGCAGAATTGGCATTAAAGGAAGCGTCAGAATCCAATCCGGGACATGGGCAGATCATTCCCGGTTTGTAGCCGAAGCCTGTAAAAATATCGCATCACATTGTAAAGATTTATCTTCTGAACAGGCATATATTTTCGGGCTGTTGCATGATATTGGACGCTATGCCGGAGTGAGTTCGGAAAGGCATCTGATAGACGGCTATCGGTACTGTATGGGGCGCGGATGGGAAAAAGCTGCACAGATATGTATATCCCACGCATTTATGATACAGGATATTGCTACATCTATCGGTGAGTTTGATGTCAGTGATCAGGATTACCTGTTTATGAAAGAATTTGTTGCAAATGCGGTATATGATGATTATGACCGTCTTGTACAGTTATGTGACGCATTGGCTATGCCGACGGGGTTCTGTCTTTTGGAAAAGAGATTTGTAGACGTGACAATACGGTACGGTGTTCACACAGCGACAATAGACATGTGGAAAAAGATTTTAGAGATTAAAGAACAGTTTGAAAATCAGATCGGCTGTTCTATCTATTCTCTGCTTCCGGGTATTGTGGAAAATAGTTTTCGCTAAGGAGGGATATTATGTATTACGAATCCAGTGATTTTTTGGAAACTGCGGACAGTGATACGTTAAAGCAGATTGCCCGCACAAGGGAATTAACACGGGAATATTATTTTTCTGATTATGGAGATATAGAAAAACGCACTTCCATTCTTCGGGAGCTGTTGGGTGGAATAGGAGAAAACGTGGTAATCGACACGCCTTTTCATTGTGACTATGGGAAAAATATATTTTTGGGAAATGATGTGATAATCAATATGAATTGTACCTTTGTGGATAACAAAACTATCCGGATTGGTGACAGGGTATTGATCGCGTCAAATGTGCAGATGTATACATCTTCGCACCCTGTATTGCCACAGGAAAGGCTTGTGCCGGATTGGAGGGAACGCAAGACAACATTTTTCAGAACCTATGCACGTCCGATTGAGATAGAAAACAATGTCTGGATTGGCGGTGGCTGTATTCTTCTTCCCGGAGTCACTATAGGAGAAAACAGCGTGATAGGGGCTGGAAGCGTAGTTACCCGCCCTATCCCTCCTAATTGTGTTGCAGTAGGGAATCCATGCAAGGTGATACGTTATTTTGATACGGACAGGGAAAGGTGGCAGCATGAAGTAATTGGGGAATTATAGAAGATTGATTAGAGCCTGGAAATACCGAAATATAACTGACCGAGCAATTTGATTGAGGAGTGATAGATTTATGAATGCAAATGTTGATTTAACAGGTGTTGTTCTTGAAACAGATAGACTAATCATTAGAGAATGGAATGAAATGGTGATGAGTATATTTCTTTGTACTATGTATTAGATAATCCTTTAAAAATGGATTAGTTCAATTTCAGAAAAAATTTTAAAAGTCCCAGAAAGCCAGTAACTACGCGGCTTCCGGGACTTTCATAATACGAAAAAAGCACCTCATCTGAGGTGCTCCACTTAGCAGGGCTACAAGGATTCGAACCTTGAAATGACGGAGTCAGAGTCCGCTATACTTTTAGGATGGAATGCCCATAAAATAAGGGCTGGCGGAGGTGTCCAGATAAAATTGACCTATGGATTGACCTGTTTTTATCTGTTTCAGTGTAATTGCATTAAAAGCAAAATAAGTGGAAATATTATAGAAAAATATGCTATACTGAGAAAAAGAGAACACGGGAACCATTTATCAGTAAGGAAGTGATTGTATGCCAGAAAATGTAAGTAGTATTATATATAAATTTTCCCAGGAAGTGAAGCGTATGCTGGGTGAAAAGCTGACAAAAGTTATTGTATATGGTTCATATGCCAGGGGTGATTATCGAGATAATTCTGACGTAGATATTATGATACTGGTAAAATTGTCTGACGAGGAAATCAGAGCTATTAAAAATGATATTTACGATCTGGCTTTTGATGTGGAGATGAGCACAGGAATTGAAATATCTCCGGTTATCAAAAATGAAGAACAGTATGAATATTGGGTAGATACGTTACCTTTTTATCGAAATGTGAGAGATGAGGGGGTAGTAGTCAGTGAGTGAAAAGAAAGTTGATTTGTGTATATATCGCATGAGAAGCGCAATCGAGACGTTGGGGGTATCTGCGTTATGTCTGGAAAGTCAACATTATAAGGATTCAATAAACCGTAGCTATTATGCCGCTTTTTATGCGGTGAAGGCGGTTTTGGCTTTAGAAGAGGTAGATTTTAAGAGACATAAAGATGCTGTTGCATATTTTAATAAGACATATGTTGCAACAGATATTTTTCCAAGAGAAATCGGAAAAAAGCTGGGAAGATTGAAACAAGAGCGTGAAACTAGCGATTATGATGACTTTTATATTTCTCTACAACCGTTGGATATTTTTGTAATATATAACGACGTATGTTATCTCTTTCCTCATCATCCTTTCTTAATGACCCATTTTCTAATTCACAATATCTTTCCAGCATAATCTTCTTTGCTTTATTTATAAAATTATTTATATCATTATCGCTATATTGAATACCATCTGTTTCTTTACACTCTTCGCTTTCATCTTTTTTATCTTCACATTTTTCTTTTGCGCTCATCTAACACTTCATCCATGAAACATCTGCTCCTTTCTGGAATCTGCATTCCTCACTTTGCGGGACAAAGGTTCCACAAGCTGTGACGCACATCTTGCAGAAAGCATTTTCCAAACACACCCTAGTTTGTGGGAAATTATTGATTGAGAAACAGATATAAACTGGTTATAATAAAAATTAAGAAAAGCAGTACAGATCATGAAAATGGAGGAAATTATGACAAAAGTACAAAAATGGTTTGCAAAATTGAGAAACCGGATTTTTTTCTCTTTTGTTGGATGTTTTTTAGGAATTATGTTGCTCATTATGGGGGTGTTTCAGTTTTCTTCACAAAAATATTTTTCGCAGCTTGCAGTAAGCAGTACCAGGCGAGAGCTTGCTTCTATCACAGATAATCTGGAAAGTACACTACAGCACGTCATCAATTTCAGCATATCAGCATCGATCAATGATGAAATTATCCGTATCGCCCGAACGTATCCAACACTGCCGGGATCTGAAGCAGAACAATATGCTGTCCGCAAAAAAATCAATACCATTATTAATGCCATTATTGCCCTGAGCCCTAATATTGCAATGTGGGATATTATGGCGAAAGACGGAAGTTTTTTTCAGGCTGGCGGATATAATCTGTCGGAACTGGATTCGTTTGATAAAGAACAGATAATGAAACAGCATCAAAATGCAAGACAGGCGATGATAACAGGTCCTTATTTTTATTTGCCTGCAAGAGAAACATTAAAGGAAAACGGAAAATATGTTTTTTTGATATCAAAGCCGATTGTTGATTTAAATACAAGAGAAACTTATGGATACCTTATGTTTTTCATCGAAGCATCAACTATAGCCTCGCCATTTGTAAACTACAGGCCAAATAACAGCGAGGTTACGTTTTACATAACGGATCAGGAAAATACTATTTTACTTGCATCGGACCTGAATTACACAGGAAAAACCATACGGGAAGCCTTTCCCTTTTCCAAGAGGGATGTAGAGAATCTGGAAACACAGGACTATTTAACCAAGGAAAATGTTGTCTATTGCTCAACACAAATGTCACTGCCAGACTGGAAGCTCATTCATGTGATTCCAATGGATGAGCTGATGAAAGAACAGCATTTGTTTGCAAGGATCTTTTTTATCTGTAATTTACTGGTGATTCTGTTTTTTGCACTTTTATCCTGGTGGAATGCCAGAGCCATATCTGGGCCAATCCTGGATCTGAGTGAGGTCATGAAGAATGTAGTAAAAGAAGCCTATGCACCGGTAGAAGTGCCTGGAACTTCCGAAGAAATACAGATTTTATACCGTGGGTATAATACATTTGCCGAACAGACACAACAGCTTTTACAAACCATTTATGAAGAAGAACGTGAAAAAAATGACTATCAGTTTCGGTTGATACAGGAGCAGATTAAACCTCATTTTCTGTACAATACGCTTGAAATGATCAAATCTATGATAGATCTTGGTATTTATGATGAGGCAGGCGAAGCAATTTCTACACTTGCCAGATTCTATCGCCATTCGTTAAGCAAGGGATCCAATATTATAACCATTGCTACAGAAATTGATATGGTAAAACAGTATTTATACATTGAAAAATTACGCCACATGGAGTATTTTGATTACGAAATCGTATGTGAAAAGGGAACGGAACAGTACGTAATTCCAAAATTGACTCTGCAACCGATTCTGGAGAATGCGATTGTTCACGGAACAGCATCAGATGGTCGTATGTGTTTCGTCTCACTGAGCATAAAAAATGCAGCGGATACTGTTGTAATTACCGTAAAGGATGATGGAAACGGAATTGAACCGGAAAAACTCCGTCAGCTGAATAAGAATCTTGACGAAGCCCGTGGAGAGGAAAAGGGTTCTTTCGGATTATTCAGCATCAACAGGCGTGTGCGACTTTTATATGGAACCGAATACGGCATCCGCTTGGAAAGTGAACCAGGGAAAGGGACAATCGTGATATTACGGATTCCGAAACTGGAACATTTAGACGAAACAGCATCGTCTATACTGGAAAGAGACCAAGAAACAGCGGGGAGAAAGCAATATGAAGAAAATCGTTATTATTGATGATGAGTATTTTTTCAGACAGGCGTTAATAAAATATGTCAGGAGCTTTAAGGATGAATTTACTGTGGTAGGTGACGCCGGAAACGGAAAGCTTGGTATCGAGCTGATTGAACAGTATCATCCGGAAATTATTTTGATCGACATCAGTATGCCACAGATGACAGGCTTTGATGTAATTTCATATATACAGAAACAAGCACTTCAGACCCGCTTTATTATCATTTCCGGTTATGACAAGTTTGAGTATGCGCAGAAAGCCATTCAGATGGGAGTACAGGATTTTCTGCTGAAGCCTGTGACAGTCGAGAGTCTGCATAAGAGTCTCAGGCAAACCAGTGAACGAATCGATCAGGAAGTGAAAAAGGATCAAAATCTGGAGGTGCTGGATAAAAAAAAAGCGAAACTATCAAAATTATATGAGACATTTTGCAGCATCACAGTTTGTAAGAAAAGATAAGGATCAGGAGGGAATGCAGAAGCTTGCTTCTGAGGTGGGCTATCGACTGGATGCCAAGCGCCATGTCGCCATACTTTACCGGGTTAATCATTTACCGGGCAACTGGAAAAAAACAGATTATGAGCTTTACTACTTTACGGTAGAAAATGTGTTTTGTGAACTACTTGGAGAAAAAAACTGCTGCATCAGTTACATTAATTTCCAGAAATCGCTCTGCCTTCTTGTAGGAATATGTGAATCACCTTATGATGCAGAGTGGATTCGGTCGCTGCTGAAAAAAACGATTGAGGTATGTGACCCGGAGGGCGATCTTGGAACCACTGCTGTAATTGGAGGATTTTATACAGAAGCCAATCAGCTTTATGACTCCTATATTGAAGCGTTTGCGTTGGAACGAAAACGGTGTTTTTATGAACATTCCGGCGTTTTTTACGTAGAGGATGCCACTGAAGAGCAGCAGGAAAACGGCTATCTGCTGCAAAATGATGATTTTATCCAACGGCTGGTTGCTGCTATGCGACAAAATCAGAGGAGCCTAGTAAAAGAAATGCTGCGGACATTTGCAGACTCTCTTGCATTGCTCCAGCCATCTCGGGAACAGTTTTTGCTGCAGATCAACCAGGTGTCGTCTGCGTTGCTGGATTTCGCTATGGAATACGGAGTGACAGAAACGGTTGAAAAAAACAGCAAGCTTTTTTCCAGTGATTATATAGAAATCAGTTCTGTCTCAGAAATTCAGACGGAACTCATTCGCTATGGAGAACAGATTTTACAGCAGGTACATCTTTCAAAGAATAGCAGCAATTCTGCCATTGTGAGAAGAACAAAGGAATACATCAAGGCACATTATCAGGATGATGAATTGTGCCTTGAGCAGATTGCGGATGCACTGGATGTCAATCTTCAGTATATGTGCTTTCTTTTTAAGAAACAAACAGATACAACGATTGGAGCATATATTTTACAGACACGAATGGAAATGGCCGGCAGGCTTTTCCAAAGAACGAATTACAATGTGACAGAAGTAGCTCAAAGAGTCGGATTTTTCGATGTCAGTTACTTCAGTAAGTGCTTCAAAAAATATTTCGGTGTATCACCGAAACAGTATCAGAATGTGAGCAGCAACTATCTAAAGACAACTTAAGATTTTACCAATAATACGAATTTTCTCCATTCCGGAGAGATTCGTATTTTATTATAATTAAGACAACAAAGAGTTCCAGAAAAAAATTAAACCGGTTTGAAGTATATTCAGGAACAAAAAATTAAATTAAAAGGGAGAAATCGTAATGAAAAAAAGAATACTTATCGCAGCATTAACAGCTGCCATGGCATCTTCTATATTTGGAGTAACAGTAAATGCAGCAGAACGTGAACTGAATATTAACTGGCTGTCATCCAGAAGTGCATCTGAATCAGCAATTTTGGCAATACAGGATATTGCCAAGCAGTACCAGGAAGAGAATCCTGATCTGGACTTTAATTTTGAAATTGAGAATATTTCAGATCGTACTGCATATCTGCAGAAACTGAAAATTCTGGCAGCAAGCGATGAATTGCCTGAGTGGTTTGACTCCGATCCGGATACCTGGTTCGCAGATATTGTTGCAGACGGAAAAGCCTATTCCTTTGAAGATTTGTACAAAGAGCTTGGAATGTATGACCAGATTTTCCCAATCTCGAAGGAATACGCAAGACTTTCAGATGGCAGTCTGAATCTGATGACGCTGCAGTGCAACACCGAATATTTCTTCTACAACAAAGATCTGTTTGAGCAGGCTGGAATTACGGAAACTCCAAAAACATTTGATGAGTTACTTG
Source organism: Ruminococcus sp. D54t1_190329_F1 (assembly GCF_015551645.1). Taxonomy (NCBI): domain Bacteria; kingdom Bacillati; phylum Bacillota; class Clostridia; order Eubacteriales; family Oscillospiraceae; genus Ruminococcus; species Ruminococcus sp. D54t1_190329_F1. The sequence goes on along the minus strand of NZ_JADNDC010000003.1, from coordinate 162,753 downwards.
CAGATTGCAAGCTGTTACAGGATCAGGAAATTATTCCGATTGCAATGGGTGGTGACTGGCCAATCCTCCGCTACTTTGCACAGGTTCCATTCCGACTGACAGGAAATGAATATATTGAAAATGCAGTATCCGGAGAAGGATCTTTTGGTGAAGAAGCAGGACTGAAAGGAGCACAGTTTATTCAGGATATTGCACAGTACTTCCAGGAAGGCTGGAGCAGTGCAGATTACGATACAATGATTGATCTCTTTGCTTCCGGACAGGCAGCAATTATGTATAATGGTACATGGGCACTTGATCAGGCAGATATGATTGGTGAGGACGAAAACATTAAAGATAATATTGGATACTTCACTATGCCAACATATTCAGATGCAGATGTGACAACAGCAACCGACTTCTTTGCAAACTCCGGTATTGGAACTGCGATTCGCACCGATGCTGTGGATGACGAGATGAAAGCGTGGATGAAATACCTTCTTGAACATTATGCAGATGCAAGTCTTTCTTACAATCAGCTTCCATCCGTAATGCCAGATGAAGAAACAATGCAGAGTCTTCCAAAGGTATATCAGCAGATCATTGAGGATGTGTCCAATGTGAAGGAGTATGCAAAATGCTGGGATGTAGTTATTGATTCTGCACTTGTAGAGCCGCTGGAAAAAGAGACCGTCATCCTTGCACTTGGTCAGGAAACTCCTGAAGAGTGGGCTGCAAATATGGATGAATATGTAAAAAATCAGAAATAAGACAGAGAAACAGCATTCGGGGCTTTTGAAAATCAAAAGCCCTGGATATCAGAAAGGAAGACAAATATGAAGCCAAAAAGAAAAATAGAACCATGGCTTTTTTTATTGCCCGCACTTGTGGTTTATGTGTCGATTGTTCTTTTCCCAATGCTTCAAACTATTGGCTACAGCTTTATGGACTGGAATGGAATCGGAGAAAAAACATTTGCAGGCTTGAAAAATTACAGCCGAATGCTGTCAGATAAAAATTTGCGAACTGCTTTTTTGAATAATATGTTTTTCCTGTTGCTCGGCACAGTCTTTCAGATGTTTATGGGACTTTTAATGGCTACCCTTCTTTCCGGAATTAAAAAGGGGTCCAATCTATTCCGGGTATTGTACTTCATTCCCTGTATTATTTCATCTATGGCGGTCTGCAAGATCTTTGAAAAACTGCTGTCAGTTCAGCCACTCGGTGTAATACCGGCACTGATGAAGCTGATGCATCTCAAACCAATAGCTTTTTTATCTGATTTTAAATATGCACTAACATGGGTGACTCTGATTGATGGATACAAATTCTGTGGATTATATATGGTTATTTTTTATGCCGCACTGATGAATGTTTCCAAAGACACCATAGAGGCTGCGTATATTGATGGATGCAACTGGATACAGGCATATTTCTTTGTCAAACTTCCGGCAATTAAAAATATGTTTTTTGTGGTTCTGGTCATTCTTGTAAACGGCTGTCTGAAGGGATTTGATGTATCTTACATCCTGACCGGAGGTGGTCCTGGTAATGCAACAGAACTTGTGGCAACCTATATGTATAAAACGGCATTCAGTATGTCAAACTTCGGCTATGGAAGTACGCTTGCGGTATTTATTTTGATTGAATCATTAATAGCCGTAGGAATCGTTAAACTGATTCAGAAAAAATTCAGTGATTGATGGGGGGATTAGATGGAAACGTTACAGGCAGGTAAGAAAATAAAAATAATATTTCTAATCTTCATTATCTTTTTTGTAGTGCTGCAAAGTTACCCCGTATTTTGGGTTCTTACAGCGAGCTTAAAAACACCAGAGGAAATTGCCGGTTCTGCGCCATATGCGCTTCCTGGTAGCTTTTATCTTGGAAATTATATCAAAGCGTTTACGCAGTCCAGTCTCGTGCGCTATTTTCTTAACAGTGTGGTTGTAGCTATATGTACACTGTTTGGTATCGTAGTACTAAGTGCACCGGCGGCCTATGCGATCAGCAAAATTCGCTTCAAACAGAGCGAAAAGGTATTAACCTTTTTTTTACTTGGCATGATGATTCCCACATTTTCATGTCTGATTCCAATGTTCCAGACTTATAATACGTTGGGATTGCGTAATACCTATGCTGCCGTTATTCTGCCACAGATAGGCTTCAGTCTGCCAATGTGTATTTTCCTGTATGTTGGATTCATGAAATACATACCGAATGAACTGCTGGAGGCGGGAGCAATTGACGGAGCAGGTAATTTTAGGATTTTCAGGCAGATAGTATTTCCAATGGCAAAAAATTCCACTGTCACAGTGATTATTTATAATTTTGTGTCAATCTGGAATGAGTTTACTTATGCAAATACGTTTATGACAAAAGACGAGATGAAAACTCTTCCAATCGGACTAAACGCTTTTGTTGGTGAAATGGGACGCAGAGACTGGGGTGCTACCTTTTCAGCAATCGTAATTGCAATTCTTCCGACAATTATAGTATATTTCTTTTTAAATAAACAGGTAATGGAGGGCATGGCAGCAGGTGCTGTCAAGAGCTGAATACAGGAGGATATATGAAACTGGATTTATCAAAGAACTGGAATATTTTACAGGATGTACATGATACGTGTGAGCAGCTTGGCCTGCCAGAACGTGAGGATTTTATGACACTGCAGGGGCCACAAATTTCAGAATGGGAGCCACTGCCAGAATTAAAGCACCTACAGCTCCTTTTTTCGGAGCATCCGTACTGGGGAAGAGAACTGCGATATTTTAATGATGCCCCATGGTGGTATAAAAAAGAGTTTGAACTGGCACTTGGAGCAGAAGAACATATAGAACTTTGTTTTACAAATGTGGATTATTACTGCAAAGTTTGGCTGAATGGTGTATACCTTGGTAGTCATGAAGGATATTCAGCTCCATTTTCTTTTTCACTAGACGAGGCAGTACAGAGAAACGGAAAGAACCGACTGATCGTAAAAGTCTGGTCACCATGGGATGACGAGGTTGCAGCAAACCGACAGGAACGGCGTACCTTTTTAATCTACCGAAATATGGTAAAAGGTACTTATGAGCATTCTGACACGTTCATTCAAAGAGATGTAAATCCGGTCGGCATTTATGGAAGCGTCAGCCTGAAAATACAAAAGGGAGCTGGCTTTGCAGAAAACCCGGAATTTTCTTATCAGCTGGATGATACGCTGGAGAATGCCAGTCTGCATTTGAAAGTTAAGATAAAGAATCTGGAAACTGCGTCTTTGAAGTGGAGTATTACAGACTGCTTTACCGGAGCAGTAGTCTTTTTAAAGAATGAGGATCTGGTCGGCACACAGTCATGCAATGACCCTGAACCGACCGTTGCCAGCCTGGATGGAATACTCTCTCATGTCCGTCTCTGGAATACATGGGATAAAGGAACGCCTTTTGTCTACCGGGTAAAAGTTGCTCTCTGTGCAAAAGATGGCTCAGTAATGGAATCTTACGAGGAGACAACTGGTTTCCGGAAAATTGAGATGCATCGCACACCGGAAATGACAAAATTTATTTTAAATGGAAAAGATTTCTACATGAGAGGAACAGCCTATTTTCCAGATGCATATGTTTCTGCAATGAACGAAGAACGTTATCGCAGAGACTTGCTGCAAATAAAAAACAGCGGCTTTAATATGCTTCGTGTACACGTACACGTAGACCTTCCAGTTTTCTATGAGCTATGTGATGAACTTGGCCTTGGAATTATGCATGATTCTGAATATAACTGGATGCATCCGGTGGACGAAGCATTTGCAGACCGTTTTATCCATATTTACCTGGAAACTGTCGATATGCTAAAAAAACATCCTTCTCTGTTTTGCTGGATCTGCATGAATGAACCAGGTAATCTTACATTAAATCCAACTCCGGATATGGATCGGGCTGACTGTGATGCAATGAAGGTAAGCCCAGGTCCAAAGCTGTTTGCAGCAGTATGCGAGCATGATCCAAGTCGTCCGGTCATTAAAGGTTCCTTCTGCGTAAATGATCCAGACAGCGGAGACAGTCATAACTATACCGGTTCACTGGACGGTGCAGAGGGGCATTACAGTGATATCTATGGAACAACAGAAAAAATGAATACAGAGTTCGGCTTTGATGCACCGCCATGTATCGATAACCTGAAAAAAATGCCACCCGTTTACCGCCGTTTACAGCCAATACTGGAAAATTTGGATTCAATCGGACAGTATCAATATTATTTACTGAAATATTTTATTGAACATTACCGTATGCAGAAGTATAAACCAAACGCAGGCTATGTACAGTTCTTATTTAATGATATGTGTCCGCAAACATTTTACGGAATTTATGATTACTGGGGGCTTCCGAAAAAGGGTCTGCAGGCTGTGCTGGAAAGCAATATGCCAATTGGAATATTTTTAAAATTTAAAGACAAGCTGGATGCAATTTATGCAGTAAACGATTACAGTTATCCGCTTGGAACCTGCCAGGTAGGCTACAGCATTACTGACGAAACAGGCAAAGTAGTAGCTGAGGATGTGAAAAGCATTGTCATAGCAGAGGATTCTCTCACAAAGCTCTGGGATTTTGACGGAACGATTCACAGTGGAAACGTCTATAATGTTGCACTGTGGATAGAGCAGGATGGAAAGCTTCTGGCCAGAAACGAATACCATGATGTATTTTATATGCCAGAGCATACACCTGGCCATCCGGTTCATATGAGCCATGAAACTGGATGCAGAATTTACTGGGCGTAATGATGGAACGTAACGTGGTATAGGGAAAAAGGGGATGTGAAAAAACTCGATTGAGTTTTTTCGCATCTCCCTTTTTGTACCTGTTGTGTATAAATGATTGAAATCATGCGCAAAGAAAGCGCACTTCCCCTACCCCATAGAAATTCTTTTTTTGAATCTATGCGGCAGTTCTGTTTCTCATCTTTTTTTTCTGATATTTATATAGATTGTGGCCTATCGCCACAAGTAAAACTTCCAGTTTGACTGAATGAATACCTCTTCGGACAATTCTCTTGTACCAACGGTCGTTTTTCATAATTCCGAAAGTGCCTTCTGCTTGTATCGAACGGTTCATTCGTAATAATGCACCGTGGATACTTTCTAGGTTTTCGATTACTTCCTGATGCATGGAAGTTAATTCCTGATTGATCCGAACGGTTCGATTCTTATCTGTCTTCTTACATTTCTCTGCATATGGACATCCACTACAGTCTTCGCATTCATACAATTCTTCCTTACGTCCGTATTGATTTCCCCTCACATTTTTTCTGTATAAAAAATGGAATGCTTTATCGTTAGGACATCTCATGACACCTTGCTCATCAATTCTGAAGTTAACTGCACGAAATGGATCTTCATGATATTTCTCATCTTTAGTTTCCTTTTTAAACATTGGAAATTTCATGTACTTTTCAATTCCGTTCTGTTCACAGAAAATATAATTGTTGTATGAGCCATATCCAGCATCTGCCACAGGATATTTGGGATAGAATCCATAAGTTTGTTTGAAGTGCTCCATCAAAGGAACGAAACAATCCATTTGAAACAAGGGAAGCTGCGGAATGGTACAAAGATAATAAAGAGACTGCGGATTTGCAAAGAGATTTGGATGAACAAGGAATAGGTGATCTAATAGAAGATGACACAGAAGAGGCAAATTTTCAGGCTGTGTATAATGGGGAGTATTACGAAATAGAATGTATTGATATTTCTGGATTGGAAGAAGATGCAGAAGTGCATCTTAAAAATGGAGATGAAATTGAAGTTAAAGAGATAATAGATATATTGGAAAAGAGGAAAAATAGTAAGGCAGACAAAGAGTTCGAGGAGGAACTAGACAATTGCTTGTTAAGGAATGTGAAAGGCTATACGATTAGTTAAGTTAATTACAGATCAAGAGAAGTTATGTTCAATTACTACTGGGGATGTCGAAATGAGGTATTAATCGACATCCCCTTTTGGGGTGCTAGAACAAATGAAGAATTCTAAAATTTATGAATGGAATTGACTAAGAAGTTGAAAGTATAGACATTAAATGATATAATTTTCATATATAACAACAGGAGGTGCGTATTATGTTTGCTATGCAGGAAACTATCAGACCATCGGCGGATTTAAGAAATCATTATAATGAAATCTCAAAGCAGTGCCGTGAGGGAAAAGAAGCTGTTATCATAACTGTAAATGGAAGAGGTGATACGGTGTCTTTGTCCTATGAAGAGTATAAGAATATGAAATCAAGAATCGAATTGCTTGAAGTCCTTGCTGAAGCTGAAGACGATGTAAAGAATGGTCGTGTTGCGCCGATCAGTGAAACCTTTGATGATTTACGTGCTATGCTGCAGGAGGGCTGAGTTTGAAATACAATGTTGTTCGTACTGATACCGCAGATGCTGGTCTGCGAAAGATTGTATTATATATTGCACAAAATTTCGGCAATGATGTGGCATTGAAAAAGTTAGACGAAATAGAAGATCGTATACGACAGCTGGGAGAAAATCCAGATCTTGGAATTGATCCAAGATACCTGGTATTAAAGCGTCAGGGCTATAAGGTATTGATTCTTGAAAAAGACCTTGTATTTTATAAAGTTAATGAAGCCCGAAAGGAAGTTATTATATATGCTGTCGTAGACCAGAGACAGGATTATTTGAACATTATCCGAGGGCTGTGAGGCAAACGCCGAAATATAACTGACCAAGTAAGTCAATTAAGGTTCGCCTTCGGACAGAAGAATAAGCGGTGGGAGTACTAAAATGGATTTGTGCACTTGAAGCGTGGAAACTGTCTTGATTATGAGGCGAAAATATCACAAAAGTAAACATAATTTTTTGTGCAAAAGGTAGAAAAAGTAGAATTTTGTCGATTTTTAGCCGATTTTCTTCATTTTTCCTGTTTTCAGCACCTTTTGGCAGCAACGTCATTTTAAATTGACCTATAATCGATCCCAAATTGACCTATCACATCTGAAAACCACCGAAAATGTAGTAAAAATCAGTAAGCCAAATAAGGAAAAAATCGCCTTTCAGAGCCACGAAAAAGCGTTTCAGAAAAAATTTTAAAAGTCCCGCAAAGCCAGTAAATACGCGGCTTCCGGAAATTTCATAATACGAAAAAAGCACCTCATCCGAGGTGCTCCACTTAGCAGGGCTACAAGGATTCGAACCTTGAAATGACGGAGTCAGAGTCCGTTGCCTTACCATTTGGCGATAGCCCTATGCGCTTTAGCAAGTTGTTTTCTCGCTTGCGACATGTTGTATTATATATCAACACCCATATAAAAGTCAACCCCCTTTTTTCAAATTTTTTAAAAAAATTTATTCAATTCGTGCAAAGCCTTGATTTTACTGGAAAAAATTAAGATTTCAAGTGCCTTTTCCCTGTGCATTTCGGGATGAATGTGTTATAATCAAGCAAAATATACGGAATCGCATAGGCGGCTGCCGTATAAAATTTTTATAATTAAACAGCCTGTCTGGAGCCTGTTTAAAATTATTCAGGTAATTGAGTCTCAGACTGGCCTCATTAATAAGGAGAATAAACATGAGAGCAAATAACCTGACTCTGCTCACGGATCTCTATGAACTTACCATGATGCAGGGGTATTTTAAGAACCCAACTGACCAGACTGTCGTATTCGACATGTTTTACCGTGATAACCCATGCGGAGGCGGTTTTGCTATCTGTGCAGGACTGGAGCAGGTAATTGAATATATTGAGAATCTGAGATTTACAGACGCAGACATTGAATATCTTCGCGGTCTTTCTATTTTTGAGGAAGATTTTCTGGAATATCTTCGCTCTTTCCATTTTACCGGAGACATTTATGCCATCCCGGAAGGCACTGTTATTTTCCCAAGAGAGCCAATGGTGAAAGTGGTAGCACCGATTATGGAAGCTCAGCTTGTGGAAACTGCGATTTTGAACATTATGAACCATCAGAGCCTGATCGCTACTAAGGCAGCACGTGTCTGCTATGCGGCGAAAGGTGACGGAATCATGGAGTTCGGTCTTCGCCGTGCCCAGGGACCGGATGCTGGTATTTTTGGAGCCCGTGCGGCTGTGATCGGTGGTTGTGTCGGAACATCCTGTGTGCTTACTGGTCAGATGTTTGACGTGCCAGTGCTTGGAACCCATGCACATTCCTGGATCATGAGCTTCCCGGATGAATACACTGCATTCAAGACATACGCAAGAATGTACCCAGATGCATGTATCCTTCTGGTAGACACTTACGACGTGCTGAAATCTGGTGTTCCCAATGCAATCCGTGTATTTGAGGAAATGCGGGAGGAAGGCATTGAGCTGAAAAAATATGGTATCCGTATCGATAGCGGTGACCTTGCTTATCTTTCCAAGGAAGCATATAAGATGCTGGCTGCAGCCGGATTTGATGACGCTACCATTTCCGCTTCCAGTGACCTTGATGAGTATCTCATCGAGAGCCTGAAAGCACAGGATGCCAAGATTAATTCCTGGGGCGTTGGAACAAGACTTATTACAGCCAATGATAACCCGGCCTTTGGCGGTGTATACAAGCTGGCAGCAGTGAAAAATCCTGAGACAGGTGAATTTGTTCCGAAGATCAAGCTTTCGGAGAATACAGCTAAGGTAACAAACCCTGGAAATAAGACAGTATATCGTATTTACAGCAAGTCCACAGGCAAGATTAAAGCTGATTTGATCTGTCTTGCTGACGAGAAACTGAACCCAGATGAAACTATGGTAGTATTTGACCCGGTTGACACCTGGAAAAAAACTAAGATTCTGGGCGGCACTTACGAGGTGCGTGAGCTTCTGGTTCCGGTTATTAAGGAGGGAAAACGCGTTTATACGTCTCCGTCAGTAATGGAACTTCGCGCAATCTGCCAGAAGGAACAGAGCACTCTCTGGGACGAGTCCAGACGATTCTCCAACCCACAGAAGGTTTATGTGGATCTTTCTCCGAAGCTTTTTGAGGTGAAGAGAGAGCTGATCGAGGAGATGAGCCGTAAGGATCTGGAGTTTGAGGAAGAGTAATTTAATAAGAAAATAAAGTAAGTCTAAATGGGGCAATGTATCAGCGGAAACGATACATTCGCCTCATTTTTTGTTGAAATTAATCAGAAAAGTGCAGAAAAAAACATAGTGTACAAACTGTAAAAATGGTAAACTGTAGGAAAGGAAATTTTTTACAGGAGGAGTGTATGAAAAAAAGAAAATCCATTGGTCTGTGTGTGGGAATCTGTCTTCTGCTTCTGGGAATACTGGACGTTGTAAATGTTTTTGCTGCAGTGACAGAGGGAAAGGCCGGGGAAACACTTACTGGGGAGTATGCAGTGATTATTAATACGGATACATCTGATTCGAGGAGTACAGGCACACTGATCTTTGATGACAGTGGAAGTACTGCGTCAGTTTCAAGTGGAAGTGAGCTTCCCGCAGCTCAAAGCCTGGCCGGGCTGAATGCAGGGAGCACCCGCTCAGTCACTGCGCTGAATGAAAAAAGCGCTATTTCGTCCATTACATCAGCAGATGAGACTGACGATGGTATATCCGTCCAGGCAGCGACTACCACTTATGCAATAGGAGAAGAAAAATATATTTACAGAAGCAATGGCAGCGGCAAGACCTATATATGCATTGGGATTGGTGAACATTGTTATATCTGGATGGACAAAAATATGAAAGCGGATTATGATGCCGCTGGAAAAACATCTCTCATAGCATCAGACATGGCGAGTATTTATGACAGACAGCCCTATCAAATCCTGAAAACACTGGCAGGAGGCGATCTTCCCTGGGAAGATGGATCCGGCAAGCTCTCTATTGTGCTGGAAACCTTAAGCGGCGCAAGTGGTCAGTTTCAGTATGATGAGGGAATTACAGCAATCCATATCAACACTCCGGTGGCAGCATCCTATGTCTCCGGTGAAATGACCAGAAGAAACGGTCTGCTGGTTCACGAGGGACAGCACGCAGTATTCTGGTTGAAAACAAAATTCAATGCCTCCGAGAAATATATGTGGATAAACGAAGGTCTTGCAGTAACGGTCATGGATTATCTGTGGGGCGGTACGGACACAAATGGCTGGATGAACGGAATTGCAGGAAGTACCGCTATTCGTAACGGCTCTTCCTTGATGTATAAGAGTTATCGCGATGATATTGCCCAGGACTATGGAATGCCATACCTGTTTGTCAGATACGTAATTGACCGTATGGCAGGAAGCTATGAGCCTATGGCTGTATTGCCGAGATTTTATACAGTAGATGCTTCCTCCCTTACCTGTGAAGCTTATCTGGAGAAGGTAACAGGAATTCCGTTTAAAACACTTCTTTCAGATTTTTATACAGCTGTGGCAGCAGGAGAAGCTTCTGGTATATACAGTTTTCCAGGCGATCGGATAGCGGCAAAAAAGGCATCTGCATTTCCGGTATTTTCCGGAGACAGTGGCTCAAAATATTCCATTCCGGCAGCTTCCGCGATCCTTGTGAAACTGAAGGATGGAAAATTTACAGTCCCATCTGATGGGGAAAGCGGAATTGTTTATCGTGTAATAGGAAGCCGGACTTCATTTGTGAAACCAGCTGGCGGAAATGGTACAAGCAGCAGTCCTTATCAGATTGATTCTCTGGATGATCTGAATTTGATCGAGGAAAATCAGGGCGCATATTATCAGCTGACCTCAGATATCCAGACACAGGGAAGAATTAATTTTACCATCTCTTATTTTGGTGGAACGCTGGACGGAAACGGACATACGATCTATGGATTGAAGAAGCCTCTGATAGCCATGAATCAGGGAAAAATCAGGAATCTGCGCGTAGTTGCAGATTTTGATGATGATATGCAGAACGTGCAGGGCGTCATCACACAGTACAATGAAGGAAATATTGAAGACTGTATGGTGACAGGAATGATTAGCGGATATATGGGCGGAAACGGAGCTGTTGTATATCCGGAATTTGGCGGAATTGCAGGTGAAAATGCACTTGCCGGAATTATTTTTGGCTGCACATCAAAGCTGAATGTTAATTTGATAATGGCTCCTATGAAAAGCTGGGTAGGTGGAATTGCAGGTCTGAACATTGGTACTATAAGCAAGTGTGTCAGCACCGGTACGATTCGTGTTACCCAGACAAACGGAAACGAATATCCGGTCTATGTGGGCGGAATTACGGGAGAAATCCAGAAGTTTGGGGGCATGGGCGGTGTGCTCAAAGAATGCCTTCATGCAGGAAAAATCACAGTAACTGCGACAAACAACTGTGTAGGACAGATGTGCGGAACTGCTGCTGATAATGTACTCAGCTCTTCTTACGGTTTAAGCGGACATGTGATGAACTGTTATGGAAAGAGTGGAGAGGGGAATCTTGTCGGCGGAACTGCTGCTTCCATTGGATCAGGTGGACTTCTCACAGAGGCACAGATGAAAGATTCCAAATCTTACGTGGGTTGGGAGTTTGGAACTGACTGGAAGATTTCAGAGGATGGTTTGCCAGAGCGGGTGGAGAATCCGGAGATTACTTCATTGGAGGTAAAAAACAACTGGACTTCCTGTTACGTGGGAGAAAAACCGTGGTATTGGGGCAGGCTTTTGATAAATGGTACAACTTATTCTGAGATTAAAGCCGATATGATAAGCGGATTTGACAGTTCTGCTGAAGGAACTACTCATGTTTATGTAGAATATAAGGGAAAACAGGTTGTCTATTCAATGGAAGTTGTCGCGCCGAAAACCAGTGATATCAGCAGTATTGTAATATCAGGACAGCCGAAGAAATCTTATGTGGAAGGAGATGTATTCAATCCATCCAGAGCCAGTATGTATGCAACGATTGGTGGCCGTGCAGCTTATATTTACAGTGGATTTACCTATGACAAAACAGGCCCACTGAAAACCTCGGATACTCAGGTTACTTTTGATTACTTCGGAGCAAAAATACCGTGGGCGATTACGGTTGCAGCGAATGCACCAGCAGCTTTGACTATGCTTGCAGCTCCTGATAAACTGAATTATGTAGCTGGAGATAAACTCAATCTGACTGGAGTGAAGCTTCAGATTACATATAGCAATGGAAAAGTATCGCCGGTTATTACAGGGGCTGATCTGAATACTTATGGAATACATTTGGCGCTTGGAAGTGGAAGCGGTTCATCGGCAATTGTTGATAATGGCAGAATAATAGAGTCATCAGATAATGGAAAAGATCTTATTGCTTATGCGTCTGATAAGCTGCCGGGAGAATATGGTGCCGTGATCGCTGTGCTTGGAATAATGAGCGTAACAGAACCATTGGCGATTACAGATACTGAGCTGTACGCGGTTACAGGAACTGGAAAAGAGCAGTGGATATATTCAGGCTTTGTTACAGGTGGAAGTGGTAAGTATGAAACTCAGGTTGTTTCTGAGAATTTACCGGCTGGTTTAACTGTCTTTGCGGTTCCTGGCGGAGGCTCTTATGGAAGTAAATATTTTACTTTTTCCGGGACTGTCACTGCACCAGTGGGAATTTATGAGTCACAGTATAAAATTGTGGATACAGGAACAAAGACAATTTTGCCAGTTACAATAAAAATTATAGTTACGGCTTCTAATGAGGCAAGATTTTATAGTTTTGTACTTAACAAGGCGTTTAATTCCCAGTTAAAAGAGGATGTTGTTGGGGAAATTGATAATGAGAACCGTAAGATTACGCTGCGGTTGCCAAAAGGAACTAATGTTACCAGGCTGGCACCGAATATTGATTATGGTTCTGGTACAGGAACAGCGGTGGCAGATGAGTTTACCAGTGGCAGATCTCATGATTTTACAAATTCGGTACAGTATGTTCTGACAGCGCCAGATGGCGTAACGAAGATAACATATACGGTTACAGTTGTTTTTTACGATGAAACGCAGGGTGGTTCCGGGGAAACTGAGCATACGCATACCTGGGATGCCGGAGTTATAACGAAAGAGGCTACCATTTCGAGTACAGGAATTAAGACATATACCTGTACTGTGTGCCAGAGCAAACGCGAAGAGGAAATTCCGAAGTTGGTTGTTTTACCGACGAATACGCCGGTGCCAACGGCAACGCCGACGAATACGCCAGTACCGACAAACACACCGGTACCAACGGCAACGCCGACGAACACGCCAGTGCCGACGAATACGCCAGTGCCGACGAATACGCCAGTACCGACGAACACACCAATACCAACGGCAACGCCGACAAACACGCCAGTGCCGACAAACACGCCAGTACCGACGAACACACCAATACCAACGGCAACGCCGACAAACACGCCAGTACCGACGAACACGCCAGTGCCAACGGCAACGCCAGTGCCGACGAATACGCCAGTACCGACGAACACACCAATACCAACGGCAACGCCGACAAACACGCCAGTGCCGACGAACACGCCAGTACCGACGAACACGCCAGTACCGACAAACACGCCAGTGCCGACGAATACGCAAGTACCGACGAACACACCAATACCAACGGCAACGCCGACAAACACGCCAGTACCGACGAACACGCCAGTGCCGACAAACACGCCAGTACCAACGGCAACGCCAGTGCCGACGAACACGCCAGTGCCGACAAACACGCCGGTGCCAACAGCAACGCCGACAAACACACCTGCGCCGACTGGATATAAAGTGGGCACAACAGTGAAACATCCAGCGACAAACGGATATTATAAAGTTACCGCCACAGACACGGTAGAATATATAAAACCGATAAAGAAAAAGGTAAGCACTGTCACAATTCCAGACAGCGTAAACCTGAAGGGCGCGAATTACAAAGTAACCTCAATAGCCTCCAAAGCATTCAAGAGCAATAAATACCTGAAAAAGGCTATTATAGGAAACAATGTAATCCAGATTAAGAGCTATGCCTTTTATAAGTGCACGAAACTCTCTTACGTACAAATCGGCGGCTCAGTAAAAGCGATCGGAAAACAAAGCTTTTATGGCTGCAAGAAGTTAAACGAAATGAGAATCTACACCTCCCGCCTGAAAGCCAAATACGTAGGCTCCAATGCCTTCAAAGGCACTCCATCCAGGATGAAAATCTACGTCCCCAGGAAAAAGGCAAAGAGCTACAAAACGGTTTTTGTAAAACGAGGCATAAGCAAAAAGATTGTAATAAAGAAGATGTAATATTTGTTTGCGTTATGGGGAGGTCTTGTATGAAATACCGAAGCAAAAACGGTTTTACACTAGCGGAACTATTGATTGTAGTTGCAATTATTGCGGTATTGGTTGCTGTTTCAATCCCGATTTTTAATGGACAGCTGGAAAAAGCACGCAGGGCAGTGGATATGCAAAATGCGCGAATTATTAAGTCGGCATTGACGAATGCATATAATGAAGGACGAATGGATATTCCAAAGAAAGCTGTAGGACAAGAAAATTCAGGCTGTGGTGTCTGGGTTGTGATATGTCGTAGCACAAGTGAACTGCCAGACGCATATACTTCAGATATGTTAAATGAAAAAAGTATCTATTGTGGAGCAAATTCCGGAGTTACAGTAAACGGTGTAAAAAGCAATAATTGGAAGTCGTATAATACTGGTGTTGAAGCCGTATTAAAGGAGGCCGGTTTAAATTGTGATACTCTGAAAATTAAAAGCAGAAACGATAAGGAGAAAGGCTGGGATTGGATTGTTATAGAAGTCGGGTTTGCAAAGGAGCAGTTTTACTCACGTATTTATAGTGGCTTTAAAGGGGATAAATCGGGTATGGAAGTTGTAGAAGCTGGATCTTCAAACATCGAAAAAGCAATAGGCGGATCAAATTAATGTAACAAGAGAATATATAAGGGACTGTAATAGATGCGTGCTGCGTATGAAGTGACATTCATCTGTTATAGTCCCTTTTCTCTTGACATTTTTCCACGTAATGTGCAAAATAAACCTATAAAGTTCAAACAATTTCAGGAGAAATTATATCATGAGACAGGAGTTTTTACACTTAAAGGCACCGGAAAACTGGAGTTAGAAGACACTTTCCGGCCAGGATGCCCTACGCAGCAGTAACCCATTCTGCATAAAAACAACCTTCTAAAATGGGGACTGTCTGAATGTCGAAGATTACCAGATTTCCATAAGAAATGGAACAATTTGTACTGACAGAACAAGAGTATTATAAAAATATGAATTAAAAAGAAAGTTGTGAAACAAAATGAAACGAATTGATTTTGAAAATGGCACGGTAACCAGAAACATTTTCAGCGCTGCAATCCCCATGCTGGTGGCGCAGATACTCAGTCTTTTATATAATATTGTAGACAGAATCTATATCGCCAGAATCCCTGAAGTGGGAACTACGGCGCTTGGCGCAGTCGGCTTATGTTTCCCGCTAATCGTGATTATCACTGCCTTCGCCAATCTGTTCGGCAGTGGTGGCGCGCCTGTTTTTTCCATAAACAGGGGCAAGAAAGACAACCAGAAAGCGCAGGAGGTGATGAATACTTCCTTTACTATGGTGTGCGGAAGCGGGATCATTCTGATGATAACAGGTATGCTTTTTGCAAGACCTCTGCTGGTACTTTTTGGAGCATCTGAGGATGCTTTGGTTTATGCATATCCCTACATGATGATCTACCTGATCGGAACGGTTCCATCCATGATCGCCACAGGAATGAACCCATTTATCAATGCACAGGGATACGCGACAACTGGCATGCTTTCTGTAGCAATTGGTGCAGTCGCCAATCTGATCCTGGATCCATTATTCATTTTTGTGCTTGGTTTCGGAATCAAAGGAGCTGCCATTGCGACTGTTCTTTCCCAGTTCCTATCAGCTGCTTATGTACTACTTTTTCTTGAAAAAAGAGCGGAAATGAAAGCTCGGCTTTTGAAAAAAACAGAGCTGAAAAGCTGCAAAGAGAATGCAAAAAACATTGTCAGTCTTGGTACTGCAGGCTTCATTATGCAGCTGACAAACAGCCTGGTAACCATCTGCTGCAACAATGTTCTGGGGGTCACCGGAGGGGATGTTTACATATCCGTTATGACTATCGTATCCAGTGTCCGTCAGATGGTAGAGACGCCGATTTATGCTATAAATGAAGGAACATCACCTATTCTGAGCTATAATTATGGGGCAAAAAGACCGAAGCTTGTCCGCAAGGCAATGGTCACTCTGGCAGTAATGGTTCTGGTTTATACAGCAGTAATGTGGAACGTGATTATCTTTGTTCCGGATTATCTGATTGCCATTTTCAGCTCCGATAAGCTCTTGATAAAGGATGCAGTTCCGGCACTGAAAACCTACTTTGCAGCCTTTATTTTTATGGATCTGCAGTACATTGGACAGACTGTTTTCAAGTCTTTAAATAAGAAAAAACAGGCCATTTTCTTCTCGCTTTTGAGAAAAGTTTTTATTGTAGTTCCGTTGACATACCTGCTTCCCTACGTGTTTAAAATGGGAACTCACGGAGTATTCCTGGCAGAGCCGGTATCTAATGTAATTGGCGGAAGCCTTTGTTTCGTTACAATGCTGCTGACTATATTGCCGGAGTTAAAGAGGATGGAGAAGAAAAACGGAGAGGCGGACCGTCCCATGGAGTACTTTAAAACGAGGTAAAAATATATGGAAAATACAATTATAATCGCGATTGTAAGTCTTCTCTGTATCCTGGCTCATGTCCCCACTCTGATCCTGCGAATTGTTCCGTTTCACGAAAAAATCTCAGATAAAGACAGGATCAGACTGACTGTAATCTATGCAATTGGTCTGGCTGTGGACTTCGGAATCTGCATGTGGGTGGGAAATTACCGGAAAATTGACGTGCCGTTTTATAAGATAAATCTTATTGCTTTCTGTATTGTAATGGCTGCTGTAAATATCTGGCTTGTCCCTGGATACACCAAGGTGCATTTGTTTGTATTTGGAATTGTGGCAGATATTGTCATGATTGCACTGTCAATCGGAGCTTATGTCAGTTCACTTTTGGGAATGCAGGGAAATGCGATTGGAATTGCAGAAACCAGCGCAATTGCAATTGTAGTGTATGCGCTTCTATATCCGCTGCTTAGCAGCCTGCTCCGTTATACCGTAACACCATTCCTTGAAATTGAATGCCAAAATTATTGGGAGACCTTATGGTTCATTCCTATTGCCATGTTTTTTTCCAGTATTTTTTCAGAAGGAGTGGATGTCTACACTACCACTTTTCCACAAATGTTGAGTAAATGTCTGATCGGCGTCGCCACATTGCTGATTTGCTTTGCGGTGTCTTATGATCAGCAGCATTTTCTAAATGAAAAAGAACTGAACCGGCAGATCGATCAGCAGAAAGGTTACTATCATGCGCTCACGGAGCAGGTTCTGGCAGAACGTGAAGCACGCCATAATTTCCGTCATCAGGTAGCTGCTATTAAAGGTTTTCTTGATAAAAATGATATGGAGGGCTTGCGGGGATATTGTGATGATCTGGAACTGGAAGAGATGGGAAAAGTAACAATTCCATATACAGGAAACGCCGCGGCAGACGGCGTCCTTTATCATTACGGCTGTATTGCCAGGGCGAAAAATATCGAGTTTTCCGTATGCTGCTATCTGAAAGATATTGCTATTCCGGACACTGATTTTTGTACGATTCTGGGCAATGCCCTGGATAATGCGGTGACTGCCGCCGGTCAGTATGACGGAAAACGCTTTATTGAAGTTGCTACGGAGAAGAAACACGACATGCTTCTGATTACGGTAGACAATTCTTTTGACGGAATATTATTCCAGGAAAATGGGAAAATTTACTCAAAAAAACGGCAAAACAAACAGGAAGGAATTGGCATTCTTTCCATGAAAAAACTTTGCGAAAAACACGGCGGAGCCAGTCGCTTCGAAGCGGTCGGCAACAGGTTCCAGGCCAGCTTTATATTGAAAAATGAGGTTGAAGATTAAAAAATGGTTAAAGTTGATTTGATTACAGGCTTTCTTGGTTCGGGAAAAACGACTTTCATAAAGAAATATGCTGCATGGCTGATGAGCCAGGGGCAGAATATTGGAATTCTGGAGAATGATTTTGGTGCAGTGAATGTGGATATGATGCTGCTTCATGACCTGGAAGGTGAGAACTGCGAGCTGGAAATGGTTTCAGGTGGATGTGATGCGGACTGCCACAGAAGACGTTTCAAGACCAAGCTGATCGCAATGGGAATGTGCGGATATGACAGGGTTCTCATTGAGCCTTCCGGGATTTTTGATGTGGATGAGTTTTTCGATGCCCTTTATGAAGAGCCATTGGATAAGTGGTATCAGATTGGAAATGTGATTACCATTCTGGATGCCAGACTGGAGGAGAAGCTGCAGCCACAGGCAGAGTATATTCTGGCTTCAGAGGCAGCTGATGCAGGCTGTATTGTTCTAAGCAAGAGTCAGGAGGCATCCGGGGAAGAAATCAGCGGAACTGTGAAACATCTGAATCGCGCACTGGAAAGTGTGAAATGCAAACGACGTTTTACGGAAAATGAGATACTGAATAAGGATTGGGAAACGTTTACAGATGAGGATTTTCAGCGGATTTTCAACAGCGGGTATGTGATGGAAGATTTCGAGAAACAGTGTTTTGATGAGAAAGAAGGGTTCCAGTCATTGTATTTTATGGAGCTGAAGATTTCCGAGACACAGTTGGAGAAAGCGGCGCATCAGATCCTGGATGATCCGGAATGTGGGGATGTTTTCCGAATTAAGGGCTTTGTGAAATTAGAAGAAAGTGCTGCCGCGGTAACCGAAAACGAAAAAATGAATTCGGGCTCCGCTCAGAAAGCATCCACTGACAATATCTGGCTGGAACTAAACGCCACCCGCAAAGAATTTTCCCTGAAGCCTATTTCCGCAGGACAGGAAGTAGTGATCGTGATCGGGGAGAATATGAATGAGGCGCGGATACGGGAGTATCTGGGGACAGAATAATTTACGCGAGCAACGAGCAAAAGGAAAAACCTCTGGTCGAAGATTGATTTCCTGACCAGAGGTTTTTTAGCTTTTTAAATTACTTTCCGTCCCTGTACATATTTCCCAACCAAATTGCGGTCGTCGGACAGATAAACAAGCCTTTCCAGTCTGTCACGGGTGGAGATTTCCTGGGGATGACGGATGTTGCTGTCGTCCAGGATCATGGCGTCGAATTCATAGCCTTTTTCGAAGCTGCCGACTTTTCCGAAGAAGGAGCCACCACCGATCGTAGCCATATAGAAGGCTTCTTCCAGAGTAACCGGGGCCTGGGTCTGATCCATCAGGCGCCAGCGGAGCTTGGAAACCTGGATGGCATCTGCCATAGCACGGAACATGGAGAGAGAAAAACCTCCAGCAACATCGGTGCCAAGTCCTACATGAAGTCCCATATCAAGATAGAGGCGGACAGGTGCGATTCCGGAAGCAATGTCTGTGTTGGACTCCGGACAGTGGGCGATGTAAACGCCCTGGTCCTTGATCATCTGGATCTCTTCGTCAGTAGAGTGGACGCAGTGTGCCATGATGGTAGGGCAGACGCTGGCACCATCAGATGAAATATGAGCTGCTGTGTTATCAGTGGTATTAAGGCCGGATGCGGAAGCGAAATCAGCCTCGTTAGTATTGAATGCGGGTTTTGTTCCAAACAGCCCGAACATGTCATACGCATCTCCATAAAATCTGCTGGTCGGGCAAAGCTCCTTTACCCATGCAATTTCCCCGAAATTTTCAGACAGATGAGACTGAACCGGAAGGTGATATTCCCTCTGGATTTTTCCAAGCTCGGTCATCAGCTCATCGGTACAGGATGGGGTAAAACGTGGGGTTAGGATTGGGTAGGTGTGGTCGTAACGTCCCTTGATCTCTTCCAGCCACTGGCGTGTATCCTGTGCAGAAGCCTGTGCGCTTTTCTCCTGAAGCTCCGGTGCTCCGTTGCGATCCATATTTACTTTTCCAACCATAGTTGCCAGACCGCTTTCCTCCAGCATGTCCATGAGAAGCTCCGTTGCCGGACGGTGCAAGGTGGCGAAAATGCAGGCTCTGGTGGTGAAGCTGTGCTTTAAGTCATCCACGAAAATGGAGTAAGCCTTTTTCGCATAGGACAGGTCAGCGTACTTGGCTTCCTGCGGGAAAGTGATGGTGTTCAGCCAGTCCAGCAGCTCCAGATCCATGCCGGTTCCGCGGTAAGCGTACTGGGGAGCATGCAGATGAAGGTCGGTGAATCCTGGGATGATCAGTCGATCACCCATGTCTTTTACAGGAATATCTTTATATTCCTCTGGAAGCTGGGAAAAAACACCGGCACAGAGCCCGTTTTCACAGACTGCATAAGAGTTTTCTGCAAAAATAAGTTCTTTCTGATTCTTGCTGTAACAAATTGTACCTTTCAAAGCAAACAAATCTTTTTTCATATCAGACCATCCTTTCTGCCAGAGGCGAGGTAAAGTAAAGTTCCGGGATAGTTTGCGGCTGAGAACGTACTGCCGGAAACATGCAAAATGTGATTTCGGGCTGATTCAGCAATAAAAAAACCACCCGGAAAATGCCATACCTGCATACCTCTTCGCATGCAGCTTATAGACAACTATTAGGGTAGTTGGTAGAAACGTCCAACCAGATTATGGACATATATAAGCGTTTGCTGTTTTTATTTTTATATCTTTATTGTACATGGTAAAGAGTGCAGAATCAAGAGGATTTTCACAAAAAAAATCTACATTTTCATATCTTTATTGATGGATTTGTTATATAATGAAGTAAAATTCGCGGACAAGAAATTAGAGCGTGTTTGAAAAAGGCTTTCTGCAAGATGTGCGTCACAATTTGTGGGAGATTGCGGGAATGATTTTTCAAACAGGCTCTAGAATGGAGATTGACATAACATGAGTTACAGTTTTAAAGGCCGTGTCAGATACAGTGAAATAGGCGAGGATGGCTGCCTGACTCTTCCTGGAATTCAGAATTATTATCAGGATTGCTGCACCTTTCAATCTGAGGAAATAGGGCAGGGAATGGAAGTGCTGGAGGAACGTCAGAGAGCCTGGGTGTTGTCATCCTGGCAGATTGTGGTGAACCGCTATCCGGGATTGGGAGAGACAATTGTGGCATCAACGGCGCCATATGGTTTCAAAGGTTTTCTTGGAATGCGTAACTTCACTCTGAAAACAGAAGATGGAGAGCTTTTATCCTATGCAAATAGTATCTGGACCAATATTGATACAGAGACCGGTCTGCCTGCCAGACTTACAGACGAAGACATCAGAGGATACGAACTGGATGAAAAGCTGGAGATGGATTATGCGCCCCGTAAGATCGCACTTCCGGAAGGGATGGAAGCCCAGGAGCCTTTTGCAATACAAAAACATCATCTGGACACCCATCACCATGTTAATAATTGCCAGTATATCCGCATGGGGGCAGATTATCTGCCAGAAGGCTTTGAAATCCGCCAGATGAGGGCAGAATATAAGAAGCAGGCACTGCTTGGAGACGTTTTTTATCCGGCAGTGAAGCTGGAAATGAGAAAGGTTACGGTTGCGCTTTCCACGGAGAATGGCGAACCTTATGCGATTGTAGAGTTTATGTCTGCATGAGATGCGACTATATGAATATCATGTGAGCGAAATAACTGTATCGCTTTAGAGATATCTCCATACAGGGAGGTCAGCTGAGAATGGCGAAACAGGAAATTTTATTAGAAAGGCGGTTTACATAAATGAAAATTGGAATACTTGGAGCTGGAGGAATTGCAGTTCAGATGGCGAAAACAGTAGCTGGAATGAAGGATGTGGAGAATTACGCAGTGGCAGCCAGAAGCCTTGAACGGGCGCAGGCCTTTGCCGAGAAATACGGTTTTTCCAAGGCTTATGGCTCTTATGAGGAAATGCTTGCAGATCCGCAGGTGGATCTGGTTTACATTGCAACCCCTCATTCCCATCATTATCTTCATGCAAAGATGTGCCTGGAGGCAGGAAAAAATGTGCTTTGTGAAAAGGCGTTTACTGTAAATGCAGACCAGGCAAGAAAGCTTTTTGCCCTGGCGAAAGAGAAAGAACTGCTGATCACAGAGGCAATCTGGACCAGATATATGCCATCCAGAAAGATGATTGATGATATTATTTCAAGCGGTGTGATTGGTGAAGTGACAGCTGTTACTGCTAATCTGAACTATGCCATCAGTGAGGTGGAACGTATCCGTAAGCCGGAGCTGGCAGGCGGTGCGCTTCTGGATGTTGGTGTTTATACCATTAATTTCGCAAGCATGGTTCTTGGGGATAAGTTGAAGGATGTACAGGCAACTGCTATTTTCCGTGAAGGTGTGGATATGCTGGATACTATTGCTATGGTATTTGAAGGCGACCGCATGGCTACCTTGCAGTGTGGTGCCCGTGAAATTTCTGACAGAATGGGAAGTATTTTTGGAACCAAAGGTTATATTCAGGTGCAGAATATTAATAATCCGGAGAAAATCACAGTGTTTGACAAGGAGCATAAGGAGGTTGCAGCTTATATGCCGCCGGCACAGATCACAGGCTATGAGTATGAGGTTGAAGCCTGCGCCAGAGCAATCGCACAGGGCGAAAAGGAATGCCCGGAAATGCCTCATGATGAGACTGTGCGTGTGATGGAGATCATGGATGGAATTCGTAAATCCTGGGGTTATGAGATTCCGTTGTATGAGTAGGCAGGGCGGAAGCTCAGCTATTTTGCAGAAAGCCTTTTTCAAACATGCTTTAGTGAACAGTAACAACAATAGGTTACTGTTCACTCCGTTCACAGTAACGCGCTTCGCGATGCACAGAAATCATGCTTTGCATGATTTCGCGCCGCAACTCTCGGGTTTTCTGTGAACTTTGTTCACAAAAAACACCTCGCGGAACGTTACCAGTGAACAGTAACAACAATAGCAACAGATACAAAAAAATATAAGATACAAGTAGAAATACATCCGCACAAGTGCTATATTATGTTTAATATGATGTCTGTGGTAAAGAATGCAGGAGCTCTGATAGACAAGGGGAATGGAAAGATAGCGGAAGCTTTTTGTGAGATGTAACCAGACATCTGAAGAATAAAATGCGTATTTGCGTGTGTAAAAAGGAGGATACAGCTATGCTTCAAAAATTAAAAGAAGAAGTTTACAAAGCAAATATGGACCTGCCGAAATACGGCCTGGTTACTTTTACTTGGGGAAATGTAAGTGGAATTGATCGTGAAAAAGGTCTTTTCGTAATCAAGCCAAGTGGTGTGGAATATGAGAAACTGACACCGGAAGATATGGTAGTTGTAGACCTGGAAGGTAATAAAGTAGAAGGTAAATATAACCCATCATCTGATACTCCCACTCATGTAGTTCTGTACAATGCTTTCCCGAAGATCGGTGGAATCGTACATACTCATTCCTCCTGGGCTACCAGCTGGGCACAGGCCGGCCGCGCAATTCCATGCTATGGAACCACTCATGCTGATTATATTTACGGTGAGGTTCCTTGCGTCCGTAATCTGGATAAGAGTGAGATTGCGGAAGCTTATGAGAAGAATACTGGCATTCTCATTGCCGACTATTTCAAGAAGAGAGATTATGAGGCTGTTCCGGCTGTTCTTTGCAAGAATCATGGTCCTTTCACATGGGGCAAGAATGCGCACGAGGCAGTGCATAATGCAGTAGTTCTGGAAGAGGTTGCCAAGATGGCTTCCCGCTGCGAGCTGATCAATCCAAATGTGAAACCTGCTCCGCAGGAGCTTCAGGATAAGCATTACTATAGAAAACATGGTGCAAATGCTTATTATGGACAGGAAAATATTGAGTAAAAACTGAGATGAATATAAGGCGAACGACTAAGATAGTCGTTCGCCTTATAAAGATCATTTACTATATTCAATTTCCACTGGTTTCACACCTGCAAGTTCCATACTTCTCTTGTCCGGCTGTGTACAGCCAACGTAAATATGGAAGTGGCTGCCGTCCTCTGTTCTTGCGCCGGTTTCATCTACTACGGTGAAGGCCTTTGGAGCAATGGAAAGTGTGATGGTTTTTGTTTCGCCTGCTTTCAGGAAAACAGGAGTGAAAGCGGCAAGCTCCGGGTTTGGAACGGCCAGAGAAGAATCTACATTCTTTATGTAAACCTGAACCACATCCCGAGTATCAATTGAGCCCTGGTTGGTGACAGTGGCCTGGATTGTAACTGGTGCTGCTGTGGTATTAGTGCCGCTTTCGAAACCTGCCTTGCCGGAAACACTTGTACCATTTGTGTCGGCTGCGCTGTTTTCACTGACAACTGCATCTGTCACTACTACCTTTCCATAAGTCAATCCATATCCAAATGGGAACTGCGCCTTATTCTCCATATAGCGGTAAGTACGTCCCTTCATGGCATAATCTGTAAAATCCGGAAGCTCTTCCAGGGTATTGTAGAAGGTCACTGGTAATTTGCCGGATGGGGAGACATCTCCGAACAGTACTCTTGCGGCGGCTTTTCCACCTTCAGCACCTGGGTACCACAGAACCATCACTGCATCAAAATGTTCTTCTGCATAAGAAAGATCAATGTCACTTCCTGCCATCAAGCAAAGAACAACCGGTTTGCCGGATTCAGCCATGGCTTCCATCAGATCCAGCTGAACCTGTGGAAGCTGCAAGGTCTCTTTGTCACCGGAAGCATAGCTGTTTCCGGTATCTCCTTCTTCACCTTCCAGTGTTTCATCAAGCCCCACGCAGAGAATTACGATATCGCTGTTTTCTGCAATGATTTTCGCTTCCGCAAGTCTGTCCTGAGTAAAAGCAAGATGCTCGGTGCGGTCGCGGAAAAGGTCACATCCTACAGAGGCAAGCACACGTACATCATCTCCAAGGTAATCCTGAATACCTTCCTGGATCGTGCAGTAGCGGGAAGCTGTACCGTGATAATTGCCTACCAGAGCCTTACGGCTGTCTGCATTTGGTCCAACGATTCCAACTGTTTTGATCTTCTCTTTGTTCAAAGGCAGGATCCCATTGTTTTTCAGAAGTACAAAGCTTTCTTCAGCAGCTTTTTGGGAAAGTGCCAGATGGGCAGGTGACTCCACCTCAGAATAAGGAATTTTGTCGTATTCCGTTTCTTCAAATAATCCCAGCAGATATCTGGTAGTGAAAAGGCGGATGGCGGATTCCGTGATGGTATCCTCGGAGATCAGTCCTTTTTCATAAGCTTTCAAAATGTGAAGATAAGTGTTTCCGCAGTTCAGATCGCAGCCATTGTTCAGTGCTAATGCAGCCGACTCTGCCGGGGTGCTGGTTACCATATGATGCTCGTGGAAATCCTTGATGGCCCAGCAGTCGGAAACGAAATATCCCTGGAAGCCCCAGTCGCCGCGAAGTATTTTCTGAAGGGAAGGACTTCCGCAGCAGGGCTCTCCGTTGGTGCGATTGTAGGCACCCATGAAGCCTTCCACGTCCGCTTCTCTGGTTAAAGCTTCAAATGCTGGGAGGTAAGTTTCTTCCATATCCTTCGGAGTTGCGATTGCGTCAAATTCATGGCGGATGGCCTCCGGACCGGAATGGACTGCAAAGTGCTTGGCGCAGGCAGCGGCTTTCATAACTTTGCCATCGCCCTGGAGCCCTTTTACAAAAGAGACTCCCAACTCTTTCGTAAGGTAAGGATCTTCACCGTAAGTTTCATGTCCCCGTCCCCATCTTGGATCACGGAAAATATTTACGTTTGGCGACCAGAAGGTAAGACCTTTGTAAATGTCACGGTCTTCTTCCTGGGAATATGCATTGTATTTGGCACGACCTTCGGTAGCAATGGTATCTGCAATTTGTCCCAGAAGTTCGGTGTCAAAAGTGGCGCCAAGTCCAATTGCCTGCGGGAAAATTGTGGCCTGTCCGGCGCGGGCAACTCCGTGGAGCGCTTCATTCCACCAGTTGTAGGCGGGGATGCCAAGCCGCTTGATTGCAGGTGCGTCATAGCGTAGCTGACTTGCTTTTTCCTCTAAGGTCATCTGGCTGACCAGTTCGGTCGCTTTTTTTCTAGCCTTTTTTCTATCCATAATGTTTCTCCTTGTTGCGAATTCATGGTGACTGTAAAACATTGAGCCATATAAGGTTTGTGACCCACAAATAGCAGGTTACGTTGTAAAGCGAGTGTGAGTTTTCGGGCTGCATATCATCCTTTTACTGCACCTGTGGTAAGACCTTCTACGATCTGGTTACTGAACAGTGAGTAAACAACAACGGTAGGTGCGATTGCGATAATGATCGCAGCAAACATCTGCACATAGTTGGTTGCGTAAGGACCAACGAAATAGGTCAGTGTAACCGGCAGTGTCTTTTTCATAGGATCAGAGATAAATACCATGGCAAGAAGCAGCTCGTTCCAGTTGTTGATGAAGGTCATCAGACCGGATACGAAGAAACCGGTTCTGCAAAGTGGCAGTGCGATCCGGAAAAAGCATCCGTAGATTCCGCAGCCGTCAATGGCAGCAGCCTCGAACATTTCTCCTGGCATGGAACGGAAAAATCCGGTAAGCAGGAAAATGGTCATTGGCAGGGAAAAAGTGATGTAAGGAATCATTAGTCCGCCCTGTGAATTGGTAAGGCCAAGCTTTGCAAATCTTACAAAAAGAGGAATCAGAACACAATGTACTGGAACCATCATTCCGATGAGGAAGAAGGTGTGCATAAATTCTGATAATTTCCAGCGCATTCTGGCGATGGCGAAAGCGGCCATAGCGCCGAAGAACAGGCTGACGATCAGCGTGACACCGCAGACCAGAACAGAGTTTACCAGCGCAGTACCAAGTTTTCCCATCTGCCAGGCCTGCTGATAGTTTTCGAAATGGAACACATCCGGCAGGGAAAATGGTGCTGACATAACGCCAGCGTTATCTTTCAAAGATACGGATAACATCCACAGAAGTGGTGCCAGATAAACAACTGCCAGGATCACCAGCAGGATATAAACCACTACGATTACCGGTTTTACCGGCTTTTTTGTAGCTTTTACTTTTACGTTGCTCATTTTCCCACCTCCTTATGACTCGTAAGTTTCGACTTTGATGACTTTCTTTACCAGAAGAGTTACCAGCAGGCAGAGCACCAGGAGCACCACGGAAATGGCGCTGGCGTAGCCATATTTGAAATAGTTGAAACCTTCTGCGTAAAGCTCAGTTGCAAGGACTTCTGTTCTGTGGTTCGGACCACCCTGGGTCATGTTGTAAACCAGGTCGAAGAATTTCAGGGAACCAATACAGTTCAGGGAAAGGGAAGTAATCATCATTGGTTTGATCAGCGGAAGGGTAATGTAGCGGAATGCTTTTACCTTTGACGCACCGTCTATATAGGAAGCTTCATAAATGTCACGGGAAATTCCGGTGATCTGTGCCATATAAAGCATCATGTTCTGACCAAGGTACTGCCACAGGGCAACAAATGCGATAACCCACATGGGAAGTACAATAAATCCGGTAGAGTCCATCAGCCACAGAGGTCCTTCAATGCCGAATTTGGCAAGAAGATTGTTGATACCGATTCTCGGATTGAAAAGGAAAGACCAGAGAAGTCCAAGTGCTGCTGAGGAAAGTACGCATGGAAGATAATAAATGTTCTTGAAAATGTTGCGGCCTTTCGGGATGTTGGTGAGCATAACAGCAAGTAAAAGACCGAAGATCTGCTGTGTGACTGCTGAAAAGATCATGAAAAAGATGGAGTTTTTCAGGGCAATACGGAATGTGGCGTCACCGAAAAACAGTTTCTTATAGTTTTTTAATCCCACAAATTCAGGGGGTGTAAGTGCTGCGTAATCGCAGAGTGAGTAGTAAACCATTTGTATCGTCGGGATGATCAGGACCAGAAGGAACATGATCAGCGCCGGGGCGATAAATACGAAAATGGCTTTTTTGTCGCGCAGAATTTTATCCATAATATCTCCTTCCGTCAAATGTGTGCGGTTTTACTACTAAAGAAAACCGAATGATAGCAAAGAATAAGCCGTTGTCTGCATGAGTATCGTATTGATTTTGGTGGGCTCGCTGACTGGCGATAACCTTTTTAGTAAAAAGACTGCCGCGGAACATGCCTTAGTCCGTTCCGCGGCAGCCATGTGCCTGGGTTTATAACTTATTTTTATAAGGGAGGATTTATTCCCAAACGTTCTCCTCATAGAATGTCTGTACGGTCTGGAATGCTTCTTCAGGTGTCTGGTTTCCAAGGAAGATGTCAACCATTGCGTTATCAAAGCAGTCACCAGCTTCTACAGATGCAAGGGACTCATTGTAGAATCCGAATGTACCAGTTGCTTTGGCCATGATATCCTGAACGTATTTCAGCTGTGCAGGAGCTTTGTCGTAGTCGATTTCAAGGTCTTTGATGATAGGGAACTTGCCGCCGATTTCTGCTGTGTATTTCTGAGCTGTCTCGTCTGTGAACATCTTCATAAGAGCGATGGCTGCGTCCTGATGCTCTGTTGTGGAGCTCATAAGCAGGTTGTCTGTCTTAACGATCATACGGTTCGGGTCATTTGCACCGTCAATTCCAGGGAACTGGAATACACCACATTTGGACTCAAAGTCTGGGTTGTTACCATTGATCTGTGCGATTGCCCAGGAACCCTGAACCAGCATAGCTGCTTCGCCGTTATAGAAAGCTGCTGTAGCCTGGTCGTTGGAATCTCCGGCTGCTGTAGCCTGGAAATACTGGGAAAGGTCTTTTAATTTGGTGCCTGCTTCGATACAGTTCTCGTCTGTCCAGTTAGCGGTATGGTCTGCGATAGCTGCGAGGTCAACGCCCTGGCGGTCACACAGATAACCAGCGATCATGGATAAGCACCATGCGGTACCTGCGGAGCAGGAGATTGGTGTGTAGCCAGCATCCTGAAGCTTCTGGCATGCAGCGATCAGTTCGTCGTATGTGGTAGGAACTTCAACTCCGGCATCTGCGAACATCTCTGTGTTGTAGTAAACGCAGGCTGCTGCGAAGTTGGTAGGAACTGCCATGATCTTTCCGTCATAGGTCATTCTCTCGAAGATACCATCTGTAAAGGATGCGTACCAGTCTGCTTCCTGATTCTCAAGGATATCGGTAAGATCAGCTGCTGCGCCTGCATTTACATATACGTCCATGTTTGGACCAGGGTTACAGATGTAAACGTCCGGTGTCTGTCCGGCTGCGATCAGTGCGTTCAGCTTGCCATCATACTCTTCCAGGTTGGTGGTGATCGGAGTTACGTGATATTTGCCATCGTACTCTTCGTTGAAACGATCAATGACATCTTTGTAACCTTTGGAAATAAGATCTTCCGTAGCTTCCAGGTCATCCCAGAACATCCATGTGATTTCTTCAACATCATCAGCATAAACCGGTACAGATGTAACCAGTGTTCCAGCTGCCATTGCTGCAGCCATTAATATTGAAAGTGCTCGTTTCTTGTTCATATTGAACCTCCTTTTAAAAATTTAGATCTCGTATTTGGTAATTCTTACTATAGCAGAGATTGCCTGGGTTTTCTTTCTAATTCTTGTTTGTTTACTATCAATTATTGCTATCTAAAATTGTACAAAAACAAGTACATGTCAAAGTATATAATTTAAAACATAGAAAATTATGCAATATAGACAAAGATAAACGATACTTATTTAGATTTAAAATATAAATTTGGCTATATATTGATAAAAAAAGCAACATTTGATACAATACAAACATATTGAAAAACGCAATATTTGAGAACTGAATGACAATATTTGATACTGACCGTCGGAAAATGATATATGTTGGGAAAATTCAAACATGCTCTGGTAAAAGGGTGAAACTCAGGAGCATTATAATAAGAATATACAGGGAAGGAGCATGGGGAAATGATACATAAGCTTAGTGGAATACATGAAACAGTAGATTTCCGGGAGGATGAGCAGGTTTGTCTCTATTATAATGATGAATACGAGAATTACCCACCGCACTGGCATACCTCCTTCGAGGTACTTATGCCAATCGTAAATGGCTATAAGGCACTGTGCGGTGGAAAGGAATACAATCTGCGTGAGGGGGATGTGCTGATTATCGGTCCGTGTATGCTTCATGAGCTTTTTGCTCCGGAAAGCGGAGAGCGGATTATTTTTCAGCCGTGTCTGAACAATATTTCTACCAAGGAGCTGAACTTGCTTACTATGATTATAACCCCGGCTACTTTGATTACACCGGAGGGGTATCCGCAGATTTATGAAAAAGTAAAAACGCTTATGCTGGAAATCAAAGAGGAATATTTCGGGGAGTCTCCCTATCTGGAAACTATGATTATTTCGAAATTCCTTGAGATTCTTACATGCGTTGGAAGACAGCGTGTAAATGCACATACTGTAGCGGGACAGCAGAAAGAAAACGGAGCAAACAGCAGGCAGAAGGAATATGTGGAGAAGTTTATCCTGGTTACAGATTATATTAACAATCATTTTGCGGAAGATTTGAGCCTGGAGGGAGTGGCTTCCCAGGCAGGATTCAGTAAGTATCATTTTTCCAGGTTGTTTAAGCAGTATACAGATTCTACGTTTTATAAGTATTTGAATCAGAAGAGAATTGAATTTGCAAAAACGTTGCTGCAGGATCCGGGAGTGAGTGTGACGGAGGTGGCATTTAAGTCAGGCTTTTCCAGTCTGTCGGCGTTTCTTAGGATGTTTAAGCTGATGAATAATTGTACGCCTACGGAGTTCAGGGAGATGTATGACAGGACGAAGATGGGGAACTAGAGCGTGTTTGAAATAGCAGGTGTCAATTTTATTTAGGTATTGATTTCTTATAGGAAGAAAATTATTATGGCATTAGAGCCTGTTTGAAAAAGCATTATTGCAAACTGCACGCCAAAATTGTGACGCACGTCTTACAGAAAGCTTTTTTCCAAACATGCTTTAGGGGATAAGCTGGTTATTCCTGACATTATAAAATGAACGAAATATATACAACAGGAGGTTCGCGAAATGATTCACGAAAAAATAGAGATTCAATTAAAAGATTCTGAGTTTAAAGCAAATTTATTTACATATTTCCTGGACAATTCACCTGAAATCGATCCGGAGAGAAAAAGACCGGTTGTGCTGATCTGTCCTGGCGGCGGCTATCAGATGACTTCTGACAGAGAGGCAGAAGCTCTTGCTGTCAGATTTATGGCAATAGGCTATCATGCTGCGATTTTGCGCTACAGCGTTGCTCCGGCACGTTTCCCGGAGGCGCTTCTTCAGCTGGCTACAGCAGTTGCAATGCTCCGTGAAAATGCAGAAAAATGGCATATTGATACAGAGAAGATCGTAGTCCAGGGTTCTTCTGCTGGTGGACATCTGGCGGCAAGCCTTGGTGTATTCTGGAACAAGCCCTTTGTTGCAGAAGCTTTGGGCATGGACTCCGAAAAGTTTCGCCCCAATGGGCTTATGCTCAGCTATCCGGTAATCACTTCTGGCGAGAAAGCACATAAGGGTTCTTTTGAAAGCGTTCTGGGAGAGGATTATGCAGATGAAGAGAAACGCAGATTCCTGTCCCTGGAATATAATGTTACGAAGGATACCCCGTCGACTTTCCTGTGGCATACAGCACCGGATGATACTGTACCGGTAGAGAACTCCCTGCTGTTTTTCCAGGCACTTCACGCTCTGGATATTCCGGCAGAATTGCATATTTATCCAGTGGGCAGTCATGGTCTGGGACTTGCCACTGCAGAAACAGCATGCCCCAATGGCTATGGAATCCAGGCAGAATGTGAGAGCTGGATTCAGCTTGCCGGTGACTGGATGAAGCACCTGTTTGAAGCGAAGGAAGTCGTAAAGGCACCTTGGGAATAAAAAGATGGGGTGTTGGTGAAATTTCCACAGTTGGTAAGAATATGAAAGTAATAGAAAATATAGATTAGGTGAGTAGAAGCTTTAAAGTCCGTTGCCTTGGGGATTCCCAGACAGTGGACTTTTTTCCTGTTCTGAAATGTGTTGCTGCAAATCATGCGTGGCGTGATTATAGCACAGAACAAAATGTACTTCAAGTATTGTTTTTACATTATTTTGCTGATATACTTTTTTTATCTTAAATATACGGGAGGTGAAAGAAATGTTGACGAAAGAAGATCTACAGGCGATTGCAGGATTGCTGGTGCCCATTGAGACACGGATTGTGAATTTGGAAAGCCGTTTCGACAAGTTGGAAAGCCGTTTCGATAATTTGGAAAGCCGCTTCGACAAGTTGGAAAGCCGTTTCGATAATTTGGAAAGCCGTTTCGACAGCTTAGAAACTCGCGTTGACAACTTCGAAAGCGAAACCAAGAGGCGCTTTGAGAATCTGGAAGCGAACTTGCGCAGCGTAGACAAGCATGTATGTGAATTGGATGCATCAGTATCAGAATTGCAAAGAAGTGTAAAAGAACTCTGGCTTCATGTGGAGAACACTACAGACTGGAAGCTTCAGGTTGTAGCAGAGAATCATTCCAATCTTTTACAAAAGCTGGAAGAACAACAAAAGAAATGGGAAACGCAGGAAAGACTTTTATTTTACGTGAACAAACATGAGAAAGACATCACTGCGATAAAGCAGAGGCTGTGTATGTAATTGACAGAACCACCCATACATAAGAATGGCTGTAGAAATACTCTCAGAAAAAATGAAATATAAAATGCATCAGAAAAACGTAATAGAAAAACAAAATAGAAAAACGAAACAGAAAAATACATATAGAGAAAGCAAATTGCAAGTAATATATCATTTTATAGAATTATAGAAATACTAAAATACAAAAGATAAATTAACACAAAGAACGAAGAAAATAAGCTTAACATTATAAGCGTTAAATACCATATAAAATAGAATTGGTGTTCAGGGGATTCGGAAAGTTATTACCCTCTGTGCACGAATAGATAAAAGCGGGGAGTACAGCACTGTTGTTATAACATCTGTACTCCCTGATTTGTTTAAAATGTAAAAAATTTGTATTGTTTTATAATTGTCGATGGTGGGTTTGGCAAGTAGAAGGGCTTTTCATGTTGGAAATCATGAGATATCCAGTTCCGGCGGCTCATCCATGGTGTCGGAAACATATTTCCCATTCTTCTTACGCTGTCGGACGCATTCTGTGAGCAGATACTCAATCTGCCCATTTACGGAGCGGAAATCATCCTCCGCCCAGGCTACGATCTGGTCATAAAGCTTGGCGGAAAGCCTGAGCGGGATCTGTTTCTTAGGCCGGGTATCTCTGGTTTCAGCCATTAGTACAGACTGCCGGAATTAACCACCGGCTGGGCATCGTGATTGCCGCACAGCACTACGAGAAGATTGGAAACCATGGCAGCCTTCCGCTCCTCGTCAAGTTCTACCACATTGTTTTCATTCAATCGCTCTAATGCCATTTCTACCATACCAACAGCACCGTCTACGATCATCTTTCTTGCGTCGATGATAGCGGAAGCCTGCTGTCTCTGCAGCATAACCGCTGCAATCTCAGGTGCATAAGCAAGGTAGGTGATGCGGGCTTCAATAATTTCCAGACCGGCATCTGCTACTTTCTGCTGGATTTCATCACGGATGCGTCCGGCTACGATTTCACTGGAACCGCGAAGACTTCCCTCATCTGCTACACCATCCCCAGTGGTATCTACATTGGGTGCTACGTCATAAGGGTAAATTCTCACGATATTTCGTAGCGCGCTGTCACACTGCAAGGAAAGATATTCCTTATAGTTATCTACGTTGAAAACAGCTTTCGCAGTATCTGTTACACGCCACATAACGGCAATTCCGATTTCTACCGGATTTCCCAGGCAGTCGTTGATCTTCTGACGGTTGTTATTTAAGGTCATGATCTTCAGGGAAATCTTTTTGTTTACATATGTACTGCTTGTGGAAGCGGAAGTTCCGGTGGCCAGTGTGAGAACGGATTTGGCGGCATTTCCTCCATCTACGTCACCGCTCTGGTTCAGTCTCGTCTTTGCAGCCGGGTTTACAGCTGTACAAAAAGGATTTACCCAATAGAAACCGTCATTCTTTAAAGTTCCCACATATTTGCCGAATAAGGTGAGTACAAGGGCTTCCTGCGGCTTCAGCACTTTAAGGCCAAGGAACGGGATCCATCCAAGTGAAGCCCAGATGATACCGATGACCATAAGGGAAATCTGTTCGAAGGCTGCGCCGAATATTACAGCGGCTGCGGCCACGGCATAGAGCAGAATAAACAGCACCATCATTCCCATACCATTTTTCTTGTTGTCCAAAACTTTTTCTTTCATAGCAATCCTCCTGATAATGAAAATTATCTTTTGCGAGATATAAATATGATATCATTTAGATATCAAAATGTCAATACATACAAGAGAGTTATAGAAAATTTTTCGTTTTTTTCCAGGTAAACAAATCGTCGATTGACGAAAATCCACATTTTAGTGTATATAAGAGAGTAACGCAAAAGAATTATGGAGGATATCATATAGTGGACGCAAAAAGGTTTGGGGCATTTATTTCGGAAAGAAGAAAAGAGCATCATATGACACAGGCCGATCTTGCCGGAAAAGTCGGAGTGACGGATAAGGCGGTCAGCCGTTGGGAGCGGGGACTTGGATTTCCGGATATTAATACAATGGAACCATTGGCTGAGGCACTGGATGTATCACTTTTGGAGCTGATGCGATCAGAAATGCAGACAACCGAAGGGGCTAACGTGAAAAAAGATGAGGCAGCAGAAAAAGATGGGACAGTAGAAATGAATGAAGCAGCAGAAAAAAACGGGATGGCAGAAAAGAGAGAGAAAGCAGAGAAAAAATACACGTCTGCAGAGGTGACTGAGATGATGCAATCAATGGAAGAAATACGAAAACAGCAACAGCATCAGGATAAAATCGCAGGCTATCTTGCGATACCGGTAATTCTGCTCATTGTGGCTGTGTTTAAATTCTCTGGTCATGCAAACCTTGGCGGTGCGTTATTTGCCGGGCTTCTTGGCGCGGGAGCTGCTGTGAGTGGATATTATCTGTGGGTGAATCGGGAAGATAAGGAAAGCAAAAGAATTTATGGATTTTTTACAATCACTCTGACCGGCATATTTTTCACAATATGTTCTTTCCTGGTTCCTGACGGATTCTGGGAACAACATAGACAGGAAGCAAGTCTCATCACATGTCTGGTGAATCTGGCGAGTGTGATATACGCATTTGGATTTGCAGTAAAGAGAATGTGCAAGGAAAAAAAGAACCCGGTACTTATTGCTGTTGTGGTGGTTCTGGAGATTTTGATAACGGCGTGGACTTTACATGGCTTTGCTGCCAGGTCCATAGAAAATGCCATGGGAACCAGCAAGGGGGATGTGGCAGAACAGTACGCAACACAGCTGTTGCTCAATGAAAAAAATCTTGAAGAAGACTGGATACGGGGATATAGTTATGTTCAGATTGACCTGCATCCGGATATCTACCGTGTAGGTTTTTCCTATTATGCAGATCAAAAAGACGCAGAAGCGGGAAAAGAAAGCATATATGGCTATGATATTCAGGTGGATTCTGATTATAAAATTACGATAAAAGAAGGAAGTTCTGCAATTGGAATGGATTTGTGGAGTGAAAAAATAGAAGGGTAGATCGTATTTGAAAAAACGGGAGAAAAGAACATGAAAGTAGTAATTGCAATTGATTCATTCAAAGGGAGCATGAGTTCTATAGAAGCGGGTGAAGCTGCCGCAGCAGGCATTCGGAAAGTATATTCGGAAGCCAAGACCAAGGCTTATCCGCTGGCAGATGGCGGGGAAGGGACAGTGCGGGCACTGGCCCAGGGACTTGGGGGAAGCTTGGAGAATGTGACAGTTACTGGACCACTTGGAGCCCCGGTTGTCTGCGAATATGCAATTTGGGAGAAACGTAATATAGGCGGTTCAGGTAGAATTGATTTTGTGGGAAAAGAGATGATGGCTGTTTCAGAGAATGCTTCCGTAGTAGAAAATACTTCTATAATAGAAAGTAAACGTGGCTACAAGAATGAGAAAAAGTGCGGAAAGACTGCCATTATAGAAATTGCTGGTGCAGCCGGGATCACTTTGGTTCCACCTGAACTTCTGAATCCTATAAACACTACAACCTATGGTGTTGGAGAGGTCATAAAAGACGCCATTTCCAAAGGCTGCCGAAATTTTATCATCGGAATCGGAGGCAGTGCAACGAATGATGGTGGAATCGGTATGCTTCAGGCTTTGGGAGGAGAGCTTCTGGATAAAAGTGGAAAACAGGTGCCATTTGGAGCAGAAGGTGTGGAAAAGCTTGCCTCCATCAGTTGCAAAAATTTGCTTCCGGAATTAAAAGAATGCAGCTTCCGCATTGCCTGTGACGTGGACAACCCTTTATATGGGGAAAAAGGCTGCAGCTATATCTTCGGCCCCCAGAAAGGCGCAACACCGGAGATGGTGGAGCTGATGGACGGGTGGATGGAAAACTATGCAAAGATAACAGAAGAATATTTTGCAGATTCCAAAACCCAATTGGGAAAATTTAATTATGATCCAAACTACCCAGGCTGCGGAGCAGCCGGAGGCCTTGGCTTTGCCTTCCGTACTTTTCTTCATGGAAAACTGGAACCAGGTATAAGCATTGTCCTGGAAGAAATCGGCATAGAAAATCAGATAAAAAATGCAGACATCGTAATCACTGGTGAAGGTCGTCTGGATGGCCAGACCGTTATGGGAAAAGCGCCCATCGGAATTGCCAGACTTGCAAAGAAATATGGAAAGCCAGTGCTTGCCTTTTCTGGCTCGGTCACTGAAGATGCTGCCTCTTGTAATGAAGCTGGAATCGACGCTTTTTTCCCAATCCTCCGTCAGGTGACCACTCTGGAAGAAGCCATGGATCCGCAGACTGCACAGAAAAATATGGAAAGTGCTGTAGAGCAGGTGTTCCGGGTGATTAGGCTGAAAGAAAGGAATTGGTGAAATTATGGGCGGAAAAGTGCTGGAATTAGAGTCGGATAAACTGATTGAGCAAGGACTTGAGCTTGGAAGACTGGAAAATCAAATGGCTACAGCCGTCAAAATGTTGCAAGTGGGCAAGTATACGATTGAGGAAATTGCAGATATTTCTGGTTTAACGGTTAAAAAATATGTGCGTTGAAGGATGAAAAGAATCTGTGAGCCAGAGAAATATGGAGAAAAACCATGAATTCTGCAACTCCCCCCTCTTGACTTCTCCCACAAACAAGAGTAATATGAACTACAACGCAATGGCGCGTTAGTGTGATAACGCCGCCATTGCATTTTTTTTACCCGGAAATGGGGAAACAACCTCGAAATGAGGAAACACACCGATAAAATATCGGTGGTGCTGTGATTAATGAGTTTTTTACAAAGAGGAGGAAAGAAAAATGAAGAAGAGCTATTTATGGAGAAAAATGACAAGTGGTCTTATGGCAGCAGCTGTTACCGTGACAGCAATGCCGGGACTTGGACTTACAATGGTACAGGCAGAAGAGAAGAAAACATTAAAGGTAGCAATGGAGTGCAGCTATGCACCATACAACTGGACACAGCCAGATGATTCCAACGGAGCTGTTCCCATTTCCGGAAGCTCTGATTACGCATATGGATACGACGTTATGATGGCGAAAAAAATCTGTGACGAGCTGGGATACGATCTGGAAATCGTGAAACTGGACTGGGATTCCCTGGTACCGGCTGTCCAGTCTGGAAAAGTTGACTGCGTAATCGCAGGTCAGTCCATTACATCCGAACGTCAGCAGATGGTAGATTTCACAGAGCCATACTACTATGCATCCATTATTACCCTGGTAAAAAGCGACGGCGATTATGCAGATGCAAAAAGTGTGGCAGATCTGAAGGGCGTTACCTGTACTTCCCAGCAGAACACTATCTGGTATGATTCCTGCCTGCCGCAGATTGAGGACGCAAACATTCTTCCTGCACAGGAAAGTGCGCCTGCCATGCTGGTTGCCCTGGAATCTGGAAAATGTGACGCTGTTGTAACTGATATGCCTACCGGAATGGCTGCCTGCGTAGCTTACCCGGATTTCAAACTTCTTGATTTTTCTGGCACAGACGGAGATTTTGAGGTATCAGATGAGGATATCAACATTGGTATTTCCGTACAGAAAGGCAATACAGAGCTTCTGGATGCCCTGAACAGCGTACTGGATAAAATGACAGAGGATGATTACAAAGAAATGATGGACGAAGCAATTTCCGTACAGCCGCTGTCAGAGTAAGGGTTACAGTGATTTCGCTGCATTTGAGGCTGTTTGAAAAATCATTCCTGCATTTTGTAAGATTCACTTTGCAGGATATTTCGCAGACGGTCTTTGTAAATAAAGTCGAGAGAGATAGGAGAGAAAAATATGCTTCCTGAAACCTTCTGGGGCCGGATCCAGTATCTGCTCCAGCAATACGGTTCCTCCTTTTTGTCAGGAGCCGGAAATACAATGATCATAGCCATTGTAGGCACCTTTTTAGGGTGCCTTATTGGCTTTATAGTTGGAATTATTCAAACAATTCCTGTAGATAAACGGGACTCCGCCGTTAAAAAGACACTGGTTGGATTTCTCAAATTTATTATGGCATGCTACGTGGAATTTTTCCGCGGCACCCCAATGATGGTACAGGCCATGTTTATCTATTACGGAAGTGCTTACCTGTTCAATATCAACATGTCTATGTGGTTTGCGGCATTTTTCGTAGTATCTATCAATACCGGAGCCTACATGGCAGAAACTGTCCGAGGCGGAATCCTTTCTGTTGACGAAGGTCAGACAGAAGCTGCAAAAGCAATCGGAATGACGCATGTACAGACTATGATGAACGTAATCCTTCCACAGGCATTGCGCAACATCATGCCTCAGATTGGCAACAACCTGATCATCAATATCAAGGATACCTGCGTTCTTTCCATTATTGGAATTGTAGAACTTTTCTACACAACAAAAGGCGTAGCCGGAGCCTATTATACTTACTTTGAATCCTTTACCATCGCTATGGTAATGTACTTTATCCTTACTTTTGTATGCTCCAGACTGCTCCGCCTGCTGGAACACAAGATGGAAGGTCCGCAGAATTATGACCTTGCCACAACGGATACACTGGCTCACACAAGTGGTCTGTATTCCTACCCTAAGAAGAAGGAGGAGAAATGATCATGAGTGAAAAAATCCTTGAAGTCAAGCATCTGGGAAAAGCATTTGGCAGCAATCAGGTACTGAGAGATATTGATTTTTCCGTAAGCCCGGGAGATGTGACGTGCATTATCGGACCGTCCGGTTCTGGTAAATCCACGCTTCTTCGCTGCCTGAATATGCTGGAAACTCCATCCACCGGAGAAATCAATTATCATGGAACTGACATCACCAGTAAGAACGTAAACGTTCCGGAATACCGTTCAAAGGTAGGTATGGTGTTCCAGAATTTTAACCTTTTTAACAACATGACTGCCCTGAAAAACTGCACCGTAGGTCAGGTAAAGGTTTTGAAAAAGAGCAAAGAAGAGGCAGAGAAAAAAGCTTTGTATTATCTGGAAAAAGTAGGTATGGCGCCGTACATCAACGCCAAACCCAAACAGCTTTCCGGAGGCCAGAAACAGCGTGTGGCAATTGCAAGAGCTCTTGCCATGGAGCCGGAAATCCTTCTTTTCGACGAGCCAACCTCCGCGCTGGATCCCCAGATGGTAGGCGAGGTTCTGGAGGTTATGAGAGACCTTGCACACGAAGGCCTGACCATGATCATCGTCACCCATGAGATGGCATTTGCTCGTGACGTTTCCAAGCGTGTAATCTTCATGGCAAATGGCGTTATCGTAGAAGACAGACCGCCGAAGGAGCTGTTTGAGAATCCGAAAGACCCGCTGACAAAAGATTTCCTGAGCCGCTTCCGCAATGCATGAGCCGGAAAGTCGCTTTGCAGATGGGAATTCTGCATTTTTTATCCTTACTTCAATAAGTTAATGTTCACAGTGGCGGTAAATGTGTGCTATACTGGACAATAGATTGGGAAGCTACTGAGAAATTTTATATTTAACCGTAATTGAATTAAGGAGAATCCATGATTGAAATAGGAAAAAAACAGAAGCTTATTGTGGCAAAGACCGTAGATTTCGGTGTTTACCTTGCAGAAGATAAAAATGCAGGCCAGGAAGACAGAGTGCTTCTTCCTGCGAAACAGGTTCCGGAGGGAACCAGAGAGGGCGATGCACTGGATGTATTTATTTACAAGGATTCCAGGGACCGTCTTATTGCAACCACCAGAGAACCACTTCTTCAGGTTGGACAGACTGCTGTTCTGAAAGTGCTTCAGGTAACCAAGATCGGTGCATTCCTGGATTGGGGCTTAGAGAAAGACCTGCTCCTTCCATACCATGAGCAGACCAGCCGTGTGCGGGAAGGACAGGAGTGCCTGGTAGCCCTTTATGTAGATAAGAGCAGCCGTCTCTGCGCCACCATGAAGGTATACCATTACCTTTCTACCAGAACCCCATATGTAACAGGTGATTCCGTAAAAGGGCGTGTCTACGAGATCAGCGATCGTTTCGGTGTTTTTGTAGCTGTTGATGACAAATATTCCGCCCTGATCCCAGCCAGAGAAGCCAGCGGCAAATACCGCCCGGGCGAAGTCCTCGACCTTCGCGTTTCCGAGGTGAAAGAGGATGGCAAGATGAACGTCACAGACCGTCAGAAAGCCTACATCCAGATTAACGAAGATGCCGAGAGCGTCCTTAGCATAATCGAAGAATTCGCCGGCGTCCTCCCCTTCGATGACAAAGCCTCACCAGAAGTGATCAAACGCGAATTCGGACTCAGCAAGAATGCCTTTAAACGTGCTGTGGGACACCTTCTGAAAGAAGGGAAGATTGAGATTAAGGACAAACGCATCTACAAGAAATAATGGAATCTGATACCCCCTTTATTGGAAAATAATAAAACCTGCATACCATATTGGAATACCCAAAATATGGTATGCAGGTTTTTTCTCTAAAACACGAACGGGTGTTTACCGGGGCTTGAACTTGTGTTAAACTATTTATTAATCATACTTGCTATTTAATGTGTTGGTCGTTATTCCGGACGCGATTTCACAATGTATATTCACCGCCGCGCGTCCAGGCGTTCCGGCAAGCTAATGACTAACTACGACTAAGACGCTCAGGAGAACCTTCGCGCCTAAGTCTCCGTAAGTCATGGATCTCGCCTCCACTAAAACCGCTCCTGAAATGCGCGGCTTGCGAATATACATTGCAAAATCGCTGGTTACTGGAAAGGGAAGAAAGAAACAGTAACGACAACGGGGGTGAGGTGAAGTAGTTGGTATCCCGCAACTTTATTATTTTTTGCCAATCTATCGTTACCAAAAAAGTATAGGGAAATCACTCACTCACCCTCCCCCTTCGTAAAAAGTTCTTATATAACATCAGTCCCAGCCAGTACACAGCATTTGGACAATGTGTATTACTCCAGCGAGCCATTTCAGGCGCGCTCTTAGCGGAGGCGAAATCCAGCGCTTACGGAGACTTATGCGTGAGGGCTCTCCCGAACGCATTAGTCGCAGTTAGCGATTAGTTCGCTGGAGCGTTGCGCCGGCGAGTGAGTAATACACATTGCCCAAATGCGTCCCTCCTGAAAAACTTTTCACCCTCCCAACACACTAAATAGAAAATTTGCGAAGAAGGAGACACACAATGGCTTTTACCCACCTCCACGTCCACACCGAATACTCCCTGCTGGACGGTTCCAATAAAATAAAAGAATATGTTGCCCGTGTAAAGGAGCTTGGGATGGACAGCGCGGCCATCACAGACCATGGGGTCATGTACGGCGTCATCGATTTTTACCGGGCAGCGAAAGCAGCCGGAATCAATCCGATCCTTGGCTGCGAAGTCTATGTAGCCCCTGGTTCCCGCTTCGACCGCGAGATCGGCAGTGGCGACGACCGTTACTACCATCTGGTACTTCTTGCCGAGAACAACCAGGGCTACCAGAACCTTATGAAAATTGTATCCAAAAGCTTTAAAGAAGGCTTTTACTATAAACCACGAGTAGACCTGGAGCTTCTCCGGGAATATCACGAAGGTCTCATCGCGCTGAGCGCCTGCCTGGCCGGTGAAGTAGCCCGGTTCCTTAACAGAGGAATGTACCCGGACGCTAAGAAGGCGGCCCTCCGCTATCAGGAAATTTTCGGCGAAGGCAATTTTTTCCTAGAGCTTCAAGATCATGGAATTCCGGAACAGCAGAATGTAAACCAGCAGCTTCTGCGCATGCACCAGGAGACTGGAATTGACCTGGTAGCCACTAACGATATTCATTACACCTACAAAGAAGATGCTGATCCTCACGACATTCTTCTGTGTCTCCAGACAGGGAAGAAGCTGTCCGATACAGACCGTATGCGCTACGAAGGCGGTCAGTACTACGTGAAATCCGAGCAGGAAATGGCGGCACTTTTCCCATATGCACTGGAAGCCTTGGAGAACACACATAAAATAGCAGAGCGCTGCCACGTAGAAATTGAATTCGGAGTTACCAAGCTGCCAAGATTCGACGTTCCCGAGGGCTACACCTCCTGGGAATACCTGAATAAGCTCTGCTTCGAAGGGCTGGAGCGCCTGTACGATCCGGTTACCCCAGAGCTACGGGAGCGACTGGAATACGAGCTGAACACTATCAAAAATATGGGCTATGTTGACTACTTCCTCATTGTGTGGGATTTCATCCATTATGCCCGCAGTAATGGCATTGAAGTAGGCCCCGGACGAGGCTCCGCAGCCGGAAGTATTGTTGCATATACCCTTGGAATCACCTTACTTGATCCAATTAAATATGACCTTCTGTTTGAACGTTTCCTGAATCCGGAGCGAGTATCCATGCCTGATATTGACGTGGATTTCGGATTTGAGCGAAGACAGGAAGTAATCGACTATGTTGTACGGAAATACGGCAAAGACTGTGTGGTTCAGATTGTTACATTCGGTACTTTGGCAGC
The DNA here is from genome assembly GCF_015551645.1 of Ruminococcus sp. D54t1_190329_F1. Taxonomy (NCBI): domain Bacteria; kingdom Bacillati; phylum Bacillota; class Clostridia; order Eubacteriales; family Oscillospiraceae; genus Ruminococcus; species Ruminococcus sp. D54t1_190329_F1. The sequence goes on along the minus strand of NZ_JADNDC010000003.1, from coordinate 119,875 downwards.
CCGCGGTGTTATCCGTGATGTAGGCCGTGTCCTCGATATGCCATATGCCCAGGTAGACTCCATTGCGAAAATGGTTCCTGCCAAAATACCGAATGTGAAGCTTGTCACAATTGATAAAGCCATGGAAGTAAACCCGGAACTGAAAAAAGCATACGACGAGCAGCCGGATGTGCATCATTTGATTGACATGGCTAAACGTCTGGAAGGTCTTCCAAGACATACCTCCATGCACGCTGCCGGAGTTGTAATCAGCCAGAAAGACGTCTCCGAGTATGTGCCCCTTTCACGCGCGCAGGACGGAACCATCGTCACCCAGTTTGTCATGACAACTCTTGAGGAGCTGGGACTTTTGAAAATGGATTTCCTTGGCCTTCGAACCCTGACTGTAATCAACAACGCAGTAAAAAATGTAAAGAAAAATTACGGCATATCCCTTGATATGCAAAAGATAGATTATAATGACCAGAAAGTGCTGGATTCTCTTGGAACAGGTCGTACTGACGGTGTGTTCCAGCTGGAAAGCGGCGGAATGAAAGGATTCATGAAAGAACTGAAGCCACATAGCCTTGAGGATGTAATCGCCGGAATTTCCCTGTACCGCCCAGGCCCTATGGACTTTATTCCCCAGTATATCCGCGGCAAGAACCGTCCAGACACCATCCACTATGATTGTCCTCAGTTGGAGCCAATCCTGAAAGCGACTCACGGTTGTATCGTGTACCAGGAGCAGGTTATGCAGATCGTACAGAGCCTTGCCGGATTTACCCTGGGACGAAGCGATCTTCTTCGCCGAGCCATGTCCAAGAAGAAACTTAACGTTATGGAAAAAGAACGCCAGGCTTTTGTCTATGGAAATGAAGCAGAAGGTGTTCCTGGATGTATTAAGAATGGAATTGACGAGAAAATTGCAAATAAGATCTACGATGAAATGATCGATTTTGCACAGTATGCATTTAACAAATCCCATGCTGCGGCATACGCCTATGTTACGTATCAGACTGCCTTTCTGAAATACTATTATCCGGTAGAATATATGGCTGCGCTGATGACCTCCGTAATCGACAAGCCTACCAAGGTTGCCGAGTATATTCAGGTCTGCCGTCAGATGAACATTCCAATCCTGCCGCCGGACATCAACAAAGGCGAGTATGGCTTTTCCGTATCAGGAGGCTCGATCCTCTATGCGCTTTCCGCAATCAAGAGCGTAGGGCGTCCGGTCATCGAGGCTATTGTTGCAGAGAGAAAAGAACATGGCGAGTACCTTTCCGTGAAGAACTTTATTGAGCGGAATATGGAAGCTGTGAACAAGCGTGCCATTGAGAACTTTATCAAGGCCGGTGCTCTGGATTGTCTGGAAGGAAACCGTCATCAGAAGATGGTCGTTTTTGGTCAGATCGTAGATGACATTTCCCGAAACAAGAAGCAGTCTATGGCAGGGCAGCTCAGCTTATTCGACATTGCCAGCGAAGATGAAAAAAAAGAATTTGAGATTCGTATGCCGAATCTGGAAGAATATGACAAAGAGACGGTTTTGTCCTACGAAAAAGAAGTCCTTGGCATATACTTGAGCGGCCATCCCCTGGATCGCTACCGTAATATGATGGAAAAAATGATTTCCGCAAGAACTATCGATTTCCAGCCATCAGATGAAGATGACCGTGAAGGTGGTGAACCGGATGAGTCAAAAGTACGGGACAATCAGAAAGTCATCATCGGAGGCATGATCACAGAGAAAAACGTGAAGTATACCAAGACAAACAAAGTGATGGCGTTTCTTACCGTGGAGGATCTGGTTGGAACTGTAGAAGTCATGGTTTTCCCAAGAGATTATGAGAAATGGCAGAATATGATCAATGAGGATGCCAGGGTATTCATCCAGGGACGTGTATCCGCAGAGGATGACAAGGCCAGCAAGCTGATCCTGGAAAAGGTACGGTCATTCTCCGATATTCCGAGAGAACTCTGGATCCAGTTTGAAAGTAAGGATGATTACAGCCAGAAAGAAAAAGGGCTTCTGGAGGATCTACGGAATTCTCAGGGTACAGACACTGTCGTTATTTATCTGAAAGATGTAAAAGCAATGAAAAAACTGTCTGCTGCATACCATGTAAATCTGCAGGATGAATGGCTTGCACAGATGAGTAAAAAATATGGTGAAGGCAATATCCGGGTTGTAGAAAGAGCTCTGAAAACGCTTTAAAGTGAAGAATCAGACAGGTATATGGAAAATTATGGTAAAATCACGGAAAACAGAGTGTAATTTCGGCAATTACTTAAGGAAAGAGTCTTGAAAAACCTTTGAAAATGCTATAAACTAATGCTGAATATGTGTATAGAAAAACGAGGGCGTTTCCACTGAAAATGGAGACACAGCTCCCGACGATTCATAAGATGGAGGAGATTATTATGGCAGAAAACAAAATTAAGACCATTGGTGTCCTTACCAGTGGCGGTGACGCTCCTGGAATGAACGCTGCAATCCGTGCAGTTGTAAGACGTGGACTTTCCAGCGGACTTAAAGTAAAAGGTATCCAGAAGGGCTATAACGGCCTTTTAAACGAAGAGATCATCGATATGACAGCAAGAGATGTATCCGACACCATCGAGCGTGGTGGTACAATTCTTTACACTGCAAGATGTGCCGAGTTCCGCACAGCGGAAGGACAGCAGCGTGGTGCAGAGATCTGCCGCAAGCACGGTATTGACGGACTTGTTGTAATCGGTGGAGACGGTTCCTTTGCCGGAGCACAGAAGCTTGCTAACCTTGGAATCAATACAATCGGAATTCCAGGAACCATCGACCTTGACATTGCATGTACAGAGTACACCATCGGTTTTGATACCGCTGTTAATACAGCTATGGAAGCAATTGACAAGGTTCGTGATACATCTACTTCCCATGAGAGATGCAGTATCATCGAGGTTATGGGACGTGGAGCCGGCTGGCTTGCACTGTGGTGTGGTATTGCCAACGGAGCCGAGGATGTTCTGATCCCTGAGAAGTATGACTATGATGAGCAGAAGCTGATCAATAACATTATTGAGAGCCGTAAGATGGGTAAGAAACACCACATCATCATCAATGCAGAGGGTATCGGCCATTCACAGGCTATGGCAACTCGTATCGAGGCTGCTACAGGAATCGAGACACGTGCTACTATCCTTGGTCACATGCAGCGTGGTGGAAGCCCAACATGTAAAGACCGTGTATATGCATCCATGATGGGTGCTATGGCAGTAGACCTTCTTCTGGAAGGCAAGAAGAGCCGTGTTGTTGGATACCGCCATGGTGATTTCGTTGATTTCGATATCAATGAAGCTCTTGCAATGGAGAAGAGCGTCACTCCATATATGTGGGAGGTTTGTGAGTCCCTTTCTCATAACTATAGGAAATAACAGTGATAATACGGTTCACTTGTCTCAGGGCATATTTCCGACTGGGTTTTACAGTATGTGATACACATTTTGCAGAAATCCTTTGAGCTATGTGCCGACGGCAGGTGAACCGTAATTATAAAAGAGTCATTGTTCCTGACATTCTGCAGCAGAATATTTTGCAAAAGATGCTGAGGGCAGTGGCATAAAGGAAGCTTATGTTCATTCAAAACCTGCAATATAAATTGCATAAACTGAATACGGCACAGATCATTACCCTCAGCTTTGCGGGGGTAATTTTTGTAGGAGGATTAATTCTGTGGCTGCCTTTCTGTACGGCAGCAGGCCAGACCACTTCGTTCTCCGATGCTATGTTTACAGCCACCACCTGCGTATGTGTAACCGGTCTTGTGACTGTGACCACAGCCACTCACTGGAGTCTGATTGGCAAACTGGTGATCCTTTTGCTCATACAGATTGGCGGAATTGGACTGATCGCACTTGCAAGCGTTATTTTTATTTCCCTGAATAAGAAGATCAGTCTGAAGAACCGCAGAATGATCCAGGAATCCTATAATCTGGAGCAGATGTCCGGTCTGGTAACAGTGGTGAGAAAAGTGGTTCTCTGTGTGTTTGCAGCAGAAGGAATCGGAGCCGTCGGCTATGCATTCTGCTTTGTACCAGAGTTTGGACTGGTGAAAGGTCTGGGACAGGCTGTTTTTACAGCGGTTTCAGCCTTTTGCAATGCAGGAATCGATCTTTTGGGAGAGAACAGTCTGGCAGACTATGTAACCAATCCTCTGGTGAATGTGACAACTATGGGATTAATTATTGCTTCTGGACTTGGCTTTAACGTATGGTGGGATCTTGGAGAAAGAATAAAGCTGGTTTTTCAGAAGAAGCTTTCTCCTGGCAGATTATTCCGGACCCTTCGTCTGCAGAGCAAGCTGGTTTTGACTACAACCGGGATTTTGCTCCTTGGTGGGACAATCTGTATTTTACTGTTTGAGTATAAGAACCCGGACACACTGGGAAGTCTGTCCTTTGGACAGAAGCTGATGGCAGCGGCATTTCAGTCTGTGACCACAAGAACTGCAGGGTTTTTTACAGTTGCTCAGGGGGCGCTGACCAGCGGAAGTGTAATGATCTGTCTGTTTCTTATGCTGGTTGGAGGTTCTCCTATGGGGACTGCCGGCGGAGTGAAGACGACTACACTTGCAGTGCTTGTGATGAGTATTATTGCCAACCTTCGGGGAAAAAAGGATGTAGAGGTTTATGGGAGAAAGATTCGCAGCAGTTATATCCGTTCTGCGCAGGTAGTTGTGGGAATGGCGGTTAGTGTGCTGCTTATTTCCGTGCTGGGGATTTTTGCAATTATGCCGGATGCACCTTTTGTGGATGTGCTGTATGAGCTTACTTCTGCAATTGGAACCGTAGGTCTTTCCAGAGGACTGACCGCGGTCCTGAATACACCGGCCAAATGGATCGTTATTTTTACCATGTATCTTGGAAGAATCGGTCCGCTGACACTGGGCGCGGCAGTTGTATCCCGTGCGCAGAAGCGAACTAAAGATGTACATCTGGCAGAAGAGAATATTATGATAGGATAGAAAATGGCGTCTGTGGACGACATTATCCCGCATGAAAGTCCGTTGCTTTCATAGCAGATTTTAAAGGAGATTAGAATGAGCGGAAAATCCTTTGCAGTCATTGGATTGGGGCAGTTTGGAATGACCCTGGCAAAAGAGCTTGCGAATGCAGATTATGATGTTTTGGCAATTGATGATAAAGATGAAAATATTCAGGAAATTGCAGATACTGTCACTTATGCAGTTCGTGCAGATGTGCGCGAGCCTGGAATTCTGAAATCCCTGGGTGTGCAGAATGTAGACGTTGCGATTATTGCGGTTGCAGAAAATATGGAAGCCAGTATTACAGCTACCATGCAGGTGAAGGACCTGGGCGTCCCGCTTGTTCTGGCGAAGGCAATGAATTCCCTTCATGGCCGGATCCTGGAGAAAATTGGTGCTGATCAGGTAATATATCCGGAGCGTTCCATGGGCATCCGCGTTGCCCGTAATTTTACAGCCAGTGGATTTGAGGATGTGTTTGAGCTTTCTACGGAGTTCAGTATGGCAGAATTCCGGATCCCGGATGAATGGGTGGGGAAAAGTCTTTCAGAGATCAGGCTCCGTGAGCAGCATCATATAAATCTGGTTGCAGTGAAGCATGGAGATTCTGTAAATGTAAACCTGAATCCTGCGGAGAAGCTGGAAGCGGGTTGTATTCTGGTTGCAGTAGGAAAGAACGAGGATTTGAATAAATTCCGAAAGCCGCTGTAACAGGGAGGATAATTTATGATAACCAGTGCAAATAATACACAGGTGAAAAATATCATACAGTTAAACCAGAAGGCCAAGGCCCGCAGGGAACAGGGGTTGTTTGTGGCTGAGGGACGGAAAATGTTCGGGGAAGCTCCAAAGGACTGGATTTCCAGGGTTTATGTGACAGAATCCCTGACAGCAGAGGAGTCCCTGATGAAGCAGGTCATGGAGCTTCCGGAAGAAAAAAGAGAAATCGTGGCAGATAATGTTTTCCGCCAGATGTGTGATACCAGGACTCCACAGGGAATTCTTACAGTTCTGAAGAAACCGGTGTGGACTGTGGAAGATATTTTAAAAGGAGATGCTCCTTTGGTAATGGTTCTTGAGGATCTTCAGGATCCGGGAAATGCAGGGACTATTTTCCGAACAGGTGAGGGTGCTGGTGTTTCCGGTGTTTTTCTTACGAAAACCTGCGTAGACATTACCAATCCAAAGGTCATCCGCTCAACAATGGGATCTGTTTACAGAATGCCTTTCCTATATGTGGAGGATGTGGTATCATTAAAAGCGGAACTGGAGCAAAAAGGTATCCGTACCTTTGCAGCCCACCTGAAAGGAAAAAATTCCTATGATCAGGAAGATTATCAGGGCGGCACAGCATTTCTTATTGGAAATGAAGGAAACGGGCTGACGGAAGAGGCAGCAGAAGCTGCCGATTGTCTCATCCGGATCCCCATGTGCGGCAAGGTGGAGTCCTTGAATGCAGCTATGGCTGCAGGAATTTTGATGTATGAGGCTGCAAGGCAGAGACGGTAGGGTTAGCTGATCTGGAATCTGTCTGCTGAAGTATATCTGATGACGTATGGCAGATTTTGACAATCGCTTATCTGAAAGGGGGAGTCTTATGGAACCAATTATCTGGCTGGGAGTCCTGGCTGTGCTTCTGGTTATTGAAGGGCTTACCACGGCACTTACCACCATCTGGTTTGCAGGAGGCGCACTTGCTGCCGCTATTGCAGCCGGCATTGGAATGGGAATCGTGCCGCAGCTTCTTCTGTTTTTCTGTGTTTCACTGGTGCTGCTGTTTTTTACAAGACCGGCAGCTCTGAAGCTTATGAGAAAAGACACAGAGAAAACAAATGTGGAAGGTCTTCTTGGAAAAAAGGCTGTCGTGATCCAGAAGATCAATAATCTGGCCCAGACAGGTCAGGTCCGCATCAATGACATTGAATGGATGGCCCGGACATCCGATGACAGCGTAACAATTCCGGTTGATACTGTAGTAATCATAAAAGCAGTCCACGGTGTTAAATTGATCGTGGAGCCAAAGGAGGCGTAATATGGGAAGTATCTTATTTTTGCTGATTGTCATCATTCTGGTGCTGTGGATCCTGGCATCCTGCATCCGCATCGTACCCCAGGCATATGCGATCGTACTTGAGCGCTTAGGTGCTTATCAGGCAACATGGGGAACCGGCGTACACTTCAAACTTCCATTTGTAGAGCGTGTGGCAAGAAAAGTCAATCTGAAAGAGCAGGTTGTAGATTTTCCACCACAGCCGGTTATCACAAAAGATAACGTAACCATGCAGATTGATACTGTTGTATTTTTCCAGATCACAGACCCGAAGCTGTACGCATACGGCGTTGAGAATCCGATCATGGCCATCGAGAATCTTTCCGCGACTACATTGCGTAACATTATCGGTGATATGGAACTGGATGAAACCCTGACCTCCCGTGAGGTGATCAATACCAAGATGCGTGCTTCCCTTGACGTGGCAACTGATCCATGGGGAATCAAGGTAAACCGTGTAGAGCTTAAAAATATCATTCCTCCGGCTGCTATTCAGGAAGCCATGGAGAAACAGATGAAAGCAGAGCGTGAGAGACGTGAGGCAATCCTGATCGCAGAAGGTGAGAAGAAATCCACCATCCTTGTTGCAGAGGGTAAAAAAGAATCTGCAATTCTTGATGCCGAAGCTGAGAAACAGGCTGCTATCCTTCGCGCGGAAGCGCAGAAAGAGCGCATGATCAAAGAGGCGGAAGGTCAGGCAGAGGCAGTTCTGAAGGTTCAGAAGGCGAATGCAGAAGGTCTTCGTATGATCAAGGAGGCAGGTGCTGACAATGCAGTTCTTACCCTGAAGAGCTTCGAAGCTCTTGCGAAAGTGGCAGACGGCAAATCTACCAAGATTATTATCCCGTCAGAGCTCCAGAATCTGGCAGGACTGGCAGCTTCTTTGAAGGAAGTTGTTGTGGATGAAAAGGATAAAAAAGAAGAGTAACATTCTTGAAACAAGAAATTAATGAGATGAAAGCCGACGATGGTAGTCTGAAAAGTGAAAAATTGAAAGACTTGTACGACAGTTTACTGTAAAGCATGGCAGAAAGAAAAATGGTGCCAGGCACTATACCTGGCACCAGAGGAGGATTATTATGAACTTAAAAGGCAGAAATTTTTTGACACTGAAAGACTTTACACCAGAGGAAATTCTGTATCTTCTTGATTTATCCGCTGAGTTAAAGGCAAAGAAAAAAGCCGGTGAGCTTACCGAGTATTACAAGGGCAAAAATATTGCCCTGATCTTTGAGAAAACCAGTACCAGAACACGTTGTTCCTTCGAGGTGGCAGCCCATGATCTGGGAATGGGAAGCACCTATCTGGATCCAACTGGCTCCCAGATCGGCAAGAAAGAGAGCATTGCAGATACTGCAAGAGTTCTTGGAAGAATGTATGATGGTATCGAGTACCGTGGATTTGGTCAGGAAATTGTAGAAGATCTTGCAAAATATGCAGGAGTTCCGGTTTGGAACGGTCTGACAAACGAATATCATCCAACACAGATGTTAGCAGATATGCTTACCATCCGTGAGCATTTCGGATATCTGAAAGGAATCAAGCTGGTTTACATGGGCGATGCCCGTTACAACATGGGTAACTCCCTAATGGTAGCCTGCTCCAAGCTTGGTATGCATTTCGTAGCCTGCACAAGTAAGAAATATTTCCCAAATGAGGAGCTGGTTGCTCAGTGCAAAGAGTACGCTGCAGAGTCCGGCGCAACCATTACTCTTACAGAGGATGTAGAGGCTGGAACGAAGGACGCAGACGTTATTTACACAGATGTATGGGTATCCATGGGTGAGCCGGATGCAGTATGGGAAGAGAGAATCCATGATCTGACACCATACAAGGTAACCTCTGCAGTTATGAAGAATGCAGGGGAGAAAGCAATTTTCCTTCACTGTCTGCCGGCATTCCATGATCTTAAGACAAAGATTGGCAAAGAGATGGGCGAGCGCTTCAATCTGACAGATATGGAAGTAACAGACGAAGTATTCGAGTCTCCGGCTTCTAAGGTATTTGATGAGGCTGAGAACCGTATGCATACCATTAAAGCGGTTATGGTTGCTACACTGGGAGAGCCTGAGAATAAATAATTCGGCTTCCAGATAACAATGAATTAATGAATTCCGATTGTTTCTACGTTCTTATGTACTACTTTTTATCCTCTGGATAAGATGTATCATTTATTCAAAGAACCTGGACGATTGGGAGTTATAGAAAGGGTATCTGAAATGATTTCCGAAAAAGAATCATATGAAGAAATTGGCACGGGCAGTATCTATAACGAAACCACAATTGCAGATCAGATACATACAAAATGGGCGGGCAAAACCGTCCATTTTGCAAGAGAAACAGATTCTACCAATTTGTGGATCAAGCGTCTGGCGAAGGAAGGCGCATCAGAGGGAACTCTTGCACTGGCAGAATTTCAGTCAGCAGGAAGAGGAAGACTTGGCAGATCCTGGGAGGTACCAGAGGGTACGTCGGTTATGATGAGCATTCTTCTCAGACCGAAATTTGAACCTCAGTATGCACCAACCCTTACCCTTGTAATGGGTATGGCTGTGGCGAAAGCAGTGAAGAATCTTGGATTTGACGTAAGTATCAAATGGCCCAATGATGTGGTAGTTTCCCACAAAAAAATATGCGGAATCCTTACCGAAATGGGGGTTCGCGATGGAAAAATTGACTATGCAGTCATCGGAGTGGGAATTAATGTAAATATCAGAGAGTTTCCGGAGGAGATGGCAGACAAGGCTACATCCCTTTATCTGGAGAGCGGCAAGGAATTTGACAGAAGCCAGATTCCCGGGCTTGTGATGGAAGCTTTTGAGGAATACTATGAAAAATTTGCAGCGACCTGTGACCTCAGTGGGCTGAAAGAGGAATATGAAAGTATTCTTGCTAATTACAATCAGCCGGTGCGTGTGCTGGCGAAAGAGCCGTACGAGGGCGTGGCCAGAGGGATTACAGATGGCGGAGAGCTGTTGGTAGAGAAAACTGATGGAACGATTGTAGCTGTCAGCGCCGGTGAGGTTTCGGTTCGCGGGCTGTATAGCTATGTGTAAGGCTATTGTTTAGGCACATTTTCGCAAATGATATTCCCCACTGATTGCGATAATCCTACAGTGAATGGGGCATATCACTTGCGAAAATGTTGTTGACACAGATGAAAACAGAAAGGTGGGACTTAATTGTATCAGGAGAATGTAGTGCTTTGCGGCGCAAGCGCCTATGAACAGAAATATTACTTTAATAAAGACTTTGATTCTCTGCCTGATCATGTGAAGAAGGAACTGCAGATCATGTGTGTTCTTTTCACAGAAGAGATTGGAGGAATTTTCACACTGGAATTTGATGATCACGGAAACCTGCAGTTTAAAACAGAGGCTACGGAAGCTGATGGATTTTATGATGATATTGGCGGTGCACTGAAGATTAAAAAGCTGCGTGTGGAGAAAGAGGAGCTTCTGGAATCTCTGGAAATGTATTATCGTGTGTTCTTCCTTGGGGAAGATGTGGATAAAGAGAAGACAGAAGAGTAAGCTGTGTGGATAAACTGATAAACAGGGAAAATAGCAGCTCATCAGATGTGACATTTGAGTTCACGAAGCGAGTAATTGTTGAAAGGATTGAATAGTTACACATCAAATATGAAAGTAATTAAGGTGATATGAGTAGTAATTTAGATTCTAAGTTGAGATATGAGCTTCCAAAGGAGATGAAGTGGAAAATCGGAACTGTGGAGATCCCTAACCGGTTCGTCCTGGCACCAATGGCGGGCGTTACCGACCTGGCTTTTCGCAGGCTTTGCAAGGAGCAGGGCGCTGGGCTTCTCTGCATGGAGATGATCAGTGCCAAGGCTATTTCCTATAAGAACAAAAATACCAGGGCGCTGATGGAAATCGACCCGGTGGAGCATCCTATTTCCATGCAGCTCTTTGGAAGTGAGCCAGAGCTGATGACGGAGGTGGCGAAGGAAATCGAGGAGGAGCCTTTTGACATTCTGGATATCAATATGGGATGCCCAGTGCCGAAGGTGGTAAATAACGGTGAAGGTTCAGCTCTTTTGAAAAATCCGGATCTGATTGTGAAGATTGTGAAAAGCATTTCTTCTGCCATTCAGAAGCCATTGACAGTGAAAGTTCGTATCGGTTTTGAGAATGAGCCGGTGGATATTGTGGAGATTGCAAAGCGCGTGGAGGATGCCGGGGCAGCAGCTATTGCAGTTCATGGACGGACACGGCAGCAGTATTATTCCGGGATAGCAGACTGGGAGACCATTGCCAAGGTTAAAGAAGCAGTTTCCATTCCGGTGATTGGAAATGGGGATGTGGATTCGCCGAAAAAGGCGGAGAAACTTTTTCGGCAGACCGGATGTGATGCGGTGATGATCGGGCGTGCTGTGGAAGGAAATCCATGGATATTTCGGGAGATGAATCACTATTTTGCAACAGGGGAAGAGCTGGCAAGACCTTCTCTGGCAGAGGTGAAAGCGATGATTCTGAAGCATGCACGGGCTCAGATTGAAATGAAGGGTGAATTCATCGGGATCCGGGAGATGCGCAAGCATGTAGCATGGTATACAGCAGGGATGCCCCACAGTGCAGGGCTTCGCAGGGAGTCCAATAATATTGAGAGTTATGCGGATCTGGAGAAGCTGCTGGAGAGATTATAATTATGTTCAGTGGATCCGATTCTGCAAAAAATCATTTCAAATGTAGTGTTGACCAGATGAGTGGAAAACCGCTGTATGGTGATAAAAAGATAATAATCAGACGTATGAGAGTCAGGAGGTTTGGGCTGGGAAGGCTGGAACTTGCTGACTTTTTCTATGGTTGAAAGGGAAAGATTATGGATAAATTACTGAGATATAACGGTGTGCAGGAAGCACTAAAATTTCTGCGCGAAGATGATGAAAGAACTTTGCAGGAGCACCTGGAAATGTGCCAGATTCCTGCGCCTTCCTATGAAGAAGGGGAGAAAGCGGAATATGTCCGAAAGAAGATGGTGGATGCCGGTCTTTCAGAGGTGCACGTTGATGAGGTGGGAAATGTGCTGGGAACCTGGAAAGGGACTGGGAATGGACCGCGAATTATGGTTGCGGGACATACAGACACTGTTTTCCCAAGGGAGACAGACCTTACTTTGAAGAAAGAAGGCGAACGCTACAGCTGTCCGGGAATCGGAGACGATACCAGGGCGGTAGCGGAGCTTCTCAGTCTTGCAAGAGCAATGAATGCTACAGGCATTCGCGGCGAGGGAGATATTGTGTTCTGTGCAAATGTGTGCGAAGAGGGACTTGGTGATCTGAGGGGAATTAAGCATGTATTTAAGGATATGGCAGACACAGAAGGGCGCTACGACGGTTTCGTTTCCATTGATGATAAAAAAACCTCTGGAATCATTTACCAGGCAGTAGGCAGCGAGCGCTATCTGGTAACTTTCCACGGAACCGGCGGACACAGCTTCACCGGCTTCGGAATTCCCAACCCGATTCACGCAATGGGAAGGGCGATTGCGAAAATCAGCGATTTCCAGACACCAAAGAATCCGAAAACTACTTTCAGTGTAGGCGTAGTAAACGGCGGCACGTCTGTAAATGTAATCGCGGCAGAGTGTTCTATGCTGGTGGATCTGCGCTCTGTGGATGCAGGGGAACTTGAGAAATTATCCGCAAAACTCCACCAGGCAATAGAAGAAGCCGTGAATGAGGAAAACGCCCGCTGGGGATATGGAACTTTAAGTTCTGAGAGTACAGGAATCCTTGACGACAATAATATGACAGCGAAAAGCAGTGTGGGAGATACAGCTGGCGCAGTGCCAGTGAATGCTGATAATGGAGACAGGGAAACCTCAGCAGAAGATGACCGCATTACAGTCACCTTCGAACAAAAGGGCAGGCGCCCTGCTGGTACCCAGGAAAAATCCTGCCAGATTGTCCAGGCTGCAAATGCTGCAAATCAGGCCATTGGCATGGAAACCCTGTACATCGGTGCCGCCAGCACAGACGCCAACATCCCCATCAGTCTTGGAATCCCTGCCATCACCGTGGGCTGGGGAGGAAAAGGCGGTGGAGAGCATACCATCCACGAATGGTACGAACCTGCAGAATCCTGGAAAGGACCACAGCGTGACTTGCTGTTGCTGTTGGCGTTATCGGGCTATGAAAATATACGAGAGTATCAGCTTCCACGCATAAATCCGAAAGGAAAATAAAAAAACATCCCCCGGAAAGAATAGTCCCAATAAACGGACATTTCCCTTCCGGGGGATGTTGTATTAACTGAATTAGTTCTGATGTTTTTTTCGAAGAATTACATAAACCAGAATCAAAGTAAACAGCACAAACAAAATGGAGCAGGACAGTACATAATTCAATGCTGCGCCCATAATTCCCCACTGCTGCACCAGAATCCGGGCAGCTGCGATGGTAATAATTGCGGTTATGGAATAAACTGGAAGCAGGCATTTTCCCCAGCGGATAGCGATAAGGATATTGTAGATCATGTAGACTTCCGCGCTGATTCCTCCGCCGATAAGCAGAACTACGAAATGCAGCTTATATGGGGAAAGATCCACGCCGTAAATAATCTCCAGCAATGTTCGACCGATGAGATGCCCTCCAGCCACAACAGCTACACAGCAGACCAGGATGATGCCAATGATCCGCAGTATGTACAGTGTGAACTTTTTCACATTATTTTCCCACCATAATTCTGCGATGGTGGTGATGGTAGGCTTAAACACGAACTCGCACATCAGCGAAATCACAAAAGAAGGCATAAACAGAATGCTATAGTAAGTCTGATATTCATCTGTCATAACGCCAGCCATTGCGTATTTTGGAATGTTGTAGAGCAGCAGGGAAAGAAAAGTACCGATAAACATAGGGGTACAGGTTCGAAGTAACTCCCACACATGAGACATCTGAAGCTTGCGTCCATCCTCTTCATGACCAACGTATTTTCTGGTCATCTGTGAGTTAATGATAAGACACAGAATAAGGGAGGTTGTAGAAGTAGCAACACAGGTGCAGTACAGGTTCTTAGTGATAATAAGCATAGCGGTGAAAAAAACTGCGGAATACAGATTTCTCGCCGCCAGCATTTTTCCCATCTGCTCAACATGGTACTTTTGCTGAAGATTTCCGTGGAAAACATCCTCCACCGCATCAATCATCTTCATCATAATAATAAAAGTGCTGATGATAATATATTCGCCTTTGAAGCTGAAGGAACTGTAAATAATTCCAAACAGCATCATCAGTGCACAGGTGATAATGCGGGAAACCTTATACTCGGAAAAAATATATTTGTGCTCCAGATCCGTGGCCTGATAGGTGCGGACACCATAGCGTCCCACCTGCAGAAGCAGCTGTGCAGTAGCGTAGCTTAAGGAATAAAACCCTGCCAGCTGTGCGCCACACACACGAGTTACCACCAGGAGATACAAAAAGGAGGAGCCTGAGTAACAGGTACTTCCGATCATATTCCATAAAAAGGCTTTTTTTACATTTTTTTCTTTATTCATTTGCTAAAAATCTCCATTTATTGGTAATCGCTGCTTAATCCTCAGATGTCATCTGGCGCAGCTGTTCCATAGAGTGCTCACGGAAGCGGGCAATCTGCTCATTTGCATAAGTGAAATCAATTTCTTCAGTAAGCTTTTCGTAAGAAACATCATCCATAGTTCTGTCAGTAAGCTTCACCAGATTAAGAAGCTGCTGAACGCGGCGGTTCATGTGGTGACCGTTTACCTTGGCGAAGAATTTGCGGTTAAAAATAAGGGCAAAAACAACACCATGGAAAGAATCAGAAACTACATATTCTGCATTTTTGAAAAGTCCCATCCACTCTGCAGGACCAACTGTAATCTTGCAATCACATTTCAGAAGACCAACTAATGGGAAAGGAATGTATACAATACGGTAGCCTGTTTTATTGTGGAGCCGGCGGGCGAAGTCTACGATTTCTTTGTTAATTCCCAGCTGGTAAACCAGAATGTATTTTTCTTTATATTTTGGCTCAACCAGAAGCTTATCCCACTCTTCCGCAGTGAGAAGAAGGGTAGGATCACAGACCACTTCAGGACGCTTCTCTGTGAGATTCTCTACAATGTCAGCGCCATAGTCTTCACGAACCAGAATTTCATCAAAATCGGAAAGCAGTTCTTTATATTTCTGCTGGTATTCTTCCGGCGGAAGATTTTCACCGATACTTGCAGCATAGCTGCATTTCTTTTTCCCCTCTTTTACAAAATCAAGGAAATAGGTGGTATCAAAATTGGTAAGCTTGTAATCCCAGATCTGGTCGCTTCCAGCAATATAAATATCGTATTTGCCAGCTACCGGCTGCATTTTACCCTGAGTGACAGGCTGGCTGTAGCGCATGTGTCTGCGGAATCTGTTGCATTTGAAACGGCGGGGAATGTAGCAGATATGGCCGATTGTCCCGTAAATATAGTTAAAAAGTCCTTTCTTTTTCAGGTTTACAAGGCGGAAAGGATTGCTGATATAGTCGCAGCGGTAATCAATAATTTCCGGCTGGGTGCCGATTTCCTGCAGCTTTTTCTGAAGCGCGTAGCTCTGTAGGATGGCACCGTAATTGTCGTAGTTATGGAAGGTAATCACACCTACTCGTTTTTTCTGCATAAAGTCCTCCTGGCTAATATAAGGTAGATATAATATAACACATAAACGAGAAAATAAACAGTTTTTGCAGGTGGATTTATCAATTAATTCCAAAGTGTTTATGGAAGTTAAAGTTGAAATTGTTAAGGAGTACGCTATAATAGAGATAATGAAATTTACCTGAGAAAGTGGAGGCGAAAAGATGGCGGGATATTTAATCGCAGAAACTACCCGTGAGGAGCGGGAGAAGATTGTTGCAGAATCCCTTGGAAATATTGAGGCGAACTGCGACGGTTGTATGGCAGGGCTGGCTGAGATGTATCAGGAATACATTGATGGGAAGAAAGAGCTTCGCCAGATCAATATGGAATTTAACGCAAGATACGTAAAAAGCGAGGACATGCCGGTGAGAAGCCGGTGCCCGGAGTCCTTTTGCTAATAGAAATCAAAGAGGGCACCAAACTGAAATATGAATTGAGGCAGTACGAAGTAACAGAATAAAGAAGCAGTAAGAGCAGAAGTTTTCAGTACATGTAACGAAAACTTCTGCCTTTTTTTAACCAAATGTTAATAGTTCTTTTTTTATTCTGGTGTTATTATGTAAAAAAGTCGTATTATAATTAATAAGGAAATAAAAGGCTATTGCTAATTACGTCTGCAATAAATACGTTCTAGAATTATTTTAGTTATGGAGAAAAGTATATGGAAAAAAACGTATTAAAGGTTCGCATGCTTGGAACCTTTTCGTTGGAATATAAGGGAAAAGAACTGGTACTGGATCGAAATAAAGCATCGAAGACTACACAGCTTTTTCAGCTGCTTATGTTTCATACCGAAGACGGCGGAATTTCCAAAGCTGCTATGATAGATGCCCTTTATGGAAGAGTTGAGGTGGAGAATAAGAACGGAAGCCTGAACAACACCATTTTCAGACTTCGTAAACAGCTGAAGGATATTGGACTTCCAGATAGCAAATACATAAATATCCAGTCCGGAATGTGCTGTTGGGACGGAAATATTGAAGTTCAGGTTGATGTAAATGAGTTCCGGAAACTGATAGAGAAAGAAAAAAAGGAGAAACGGGAAGAGGACAAGCTCCATCTCTGGATGCAGGCCTGGAAAATTTATAAAGGTGAATTTCTCCCGGATATGATCGGGGAGCAATGGGTCGCTGTGGAGAATGTCCGGTGCAGAGATGAGTACTTCCGTGTTACAGAGGAGCTGTGCCGCTGGCTGAAGGGGCATGAACGGTATGAAGATCTGCATAAAGTGGCGCACAGAGCCGCCGAAATTTATCCCTTTGACGAGTGGCAGGTCTGGGAAATCGACAGCCTGATCGGAATGTCACGATATAAGGAAGGCCTTGAAGTTTACCAAAACACCGAAAAGCTTTTATTCGATGAAATGGGAGTGGCCCCTTCGGAGAGATTGTTAAAGCGTTTCAAGCTGATGGGAGAACGGACTTCACAGGCAGCAGGTGCCCTTAGCGATATCAAGGAAAGACTTCGGGAAAAGGAGGCTGCAGTAGGAGCATATTTCTGTCCGTTTCCCAGCTTTGTTGACATCTATCATGTATTCAGCCGTATGGTGGAGCGCTCTGGTTTATCCGTGTTTGTTATGCTTTGCACACTGGACTATAAGGCGGATCATGTTTCGGAGGAGAAGGAACGTGAAAAGTCCGAACTTCTCAGACAGGCCATCCAGTCATCCATACGAAAAGGTGATTTTTACACCAGATACAATGTCCGGCAGTATATTGTCATGCTGATCGAAATCAGCCAGGAGAACTGCCCCATCGTTTCCAAACGAATTGCAAAAAAATTCAATAAGCTCTCTGGCGATAAGAAATTCACTCAGGTTGATTTCTATGTGGCATCCATTGGAGAGATGTGTGAAATGGAGGGATAAATTATGGTCTACGATGTGATTTGTGATGAGTATGAACTCATTTGATCCTGATTTATGGAAAAGACTTGAAAAATGCTAAAAATGCCATAGGAAATCGCTCGTTTTTGCAACTCTTTCGGAAAATGAAAGAGTTGGAGAAAGAGGCAAAGTGATAGAATATATTTAAAAATCATATACTATCTATCATGCAACCGAAAATAATTCCCGATTCGGTTAAAATAAATCTACATATCCAAAGAAAGGAATGAGACATTATGAAAAAGAATGGGTATTTAAGAAGATTTCTGGCACTGTTTCTCGCTCTTGTGATGATCATGGCTGATTCATCTGTGACGACGTTTGCGGCGACGGTGGGAAGGGTGAAGCAGAAGAGTGCGGCCGCGGAAAGCAGCAGTCAGTGCAATGTTCAAATCAATGTTGCAGAAGAACTTGACGTGGAACAATTTTTGAATGATTACAAATATATAATGCTTGGAACGGAGACTCCCGACAAGTGGCCAGGGATTGGGGCAACATCATCAATTGAAAAAATAAGTACAACAGAAAATGTTGTACTGAATGATGTTGCAGAAGGTACAGAGAAGAAAATTTATTTTGTGCAAGGAAAAGAGAGCTGGCAGTGGGGAGCCTATAAAACTACTGGCGATACTTTTCAACAGGGTGAAAATAAATTTAAAATTTCTGTAAGTGAAACTGCAAGTGGTTTGACTGTAAATATAAATAAGGTAGAATTTATTTCTCGCAATGTTCAGATAGTAGCTGATGCAGATCTTGACTTTGCAGCATTTACAAATCAGTATAAGTATGTGATGCTTGGAAAGACCACTTCTTCTGGAGTTGAGGCGGTTTCTACTATTGAACAAATCGATAGCAACACAACAGACGTAGAGTTAAAAGTTGATAAAGATGAAAATGCAGATGATTTAAAACTGTATTTTATAAGGGATACTTATAATTTAAATAGTAATTTGACCAATGATTCAAAATTTAAACAAGGTAATGTAAATTATAAAATAGCAGTAACAACAGATAATAATAATTTCAACGTAAATATCGAAAAAGTGGTATTTCAGCCAGGACCTACAGTTGATTATAAATCCGTTTTAGGAAATTCATTACATTTTGGTATTGTGGCTAATGATTTTACTTGTAATGGAGATCTGGAAGCAAACCTTGCAGTAGGTACTTTGCATGGTTCTGGAAATATGAAGAGTAGTAAAAATTATGGCGGTAATGGAACTACTTTAATTGGTGCATATGTTGATTATGGTTGGTATATTTTTAAGAACTCTGAAGGTGGTCAGGGTGATTTAATCCTTTATACAACACCAGACGCTGCTAACAGATTTGGAAATGATATATGGAGTAAAGGTTTAGTAATTGATACAGAAACATATAGACAAGAGGAAATTCAGAATATTGTTAGAAGTATGGTTGATGAGTCAAGAATGACTAGTAATAAACTAGCTTCTGATGCTCATACAAAAGGTTTAAAATATTCATCTGTTGCTGATGAAAATGGTGTGATTGATTTAACAACCTCTCCAGCTGGAACTTATTATATTGATTTTGAGATAGGAGAATATGCAAATTCTAATTTAAATCTTAAAATTACTGGAGATCAAAATATTGTATTAAACATACCAGACGAAACAGCCACATTGAAAACTTATCAACTTAATATCGATGGGAAGAATTGTAATATTGGTGGATACGCAAATGGTGGAATTGGTGAAAAGGCTTGCGAAAATATTATCTTCAATTTAAACAATGCAAGTTCTGTTATTTCTGAAACAATACATGGTGTAGTATTAGTACCAAATGGTTCTTTTGAAAATAAAGCTGTAGGTGCAGGTTGGATTGTTGCAGATTCTGTAACAAGTGGCGGTACAGAATGGCATTGTCTTTCAAGAGATATTCCTGTTGTGACTTCTTATGCAATAAAAGCTAAGAAGACTGTAAATGGCAAAGCCCCATCCGGTAACGAAGCAGGAAAATTTACATTTAAGTTGTATAAGATTGATGACAAGGGAAATGAAACGCTTGTTGATACAAAATCCAATGGAGATGGTGGACTCGTTTCATTTGATACATTTGGAAATATTACAGAGGCTGGAACTTATTGGTATAAGATAACAGAAGAGGGAACTGTTGCGGGTTATACTATTGATACAACTGTTTACTATGCAGAAGTTGTGGTAAATGCAACTCCTTCAAATGGAGTAATTATTAGCAAGAATGCAAAAGTTACTTATCATAAAGGGACTAAGACTGGAGATACAGCGACAGTTGCGACCTTTAATAATATTAAAAAAGAAGATGAAACATCTGCAAACATTAAGGTTAAGAAAACATTTACTAATGGTGCAGCAGATAAGAAGTTTAACTTTGTATTAACTCCAATTAACAATGCACCAATGCCAGAAGGTGCTGTAAATGGAAAGAAAACAATTAGTGTTGCTCAAAATGATGGTGTGAAGAATTTTGGAGAAATCAAATATACGACAGCAGGAACTTATAGATATGAGGTTGTTGAAGATTCTTCAGAGCAGGCAGCAGGAATTACATATGATAATCATAGATGGACTGTGACTGTAGCTGTGCCAGCTGACTTTAGTACACCTACAGTAACTTATAGTAGGGAGGATGGTATAACTAGTACTATAGGTGCTGAATTTACAAATAGTGAAGAAAACAAGGAAACGGAAATAACCTTGGAAGGAACCAAGAGCCTGAGCGGAAGAAATCTAAAGGCAGGAGAGTTCAAATTCGAGGTAAAAGACGAAGTCGGAACCGTAGTGGCAACCGGAACGAACGATGCAGCCGGAAAGATCGCATTCAGCAGGATCGGATACAAACTGTCCGACCTGAAGAAAGGGGACGGAAGCTATGCATCTGAGAAGACTTACAGTTATAAGGTAAGTGAGGTAAAGGGAAACGCCGGAGACGGAATCACTTATGATGACAAAGAGTATACTGTAAAGGTAAAAGTAAGCTATGACCAGGCAAGCGGAACGATGAAAGCGGAGTTGGCAGACAAGGACCAGAAACTTGCATTTGCAAACAGCTATGACACCGAGACTGGAATTGACCTGGAAGGAACCAAGAGCCTGGAAGGAAGAACGCTGAAGGACAAGGAGTTCAAATTCGAGGTAAAAGACGAAGTCGGAACCGTAGTGGCAACCGGAACGAACGATGCAGCCGGAAAGATCGCGTTCAGCAGGATCGGATACAAACTGTCCGACCTGAAGAAAGGGGACGGAAGCTATGCATCTGAGAAGACTTACAGTTATAAGGTAAGTGAGGTAAAGGGAAACGCCGGAGACGGAATCACTTATGATGACAAAGAGTATACTGTAAAGGTAAAAGTAAGCTATGACCAGGCAAACGGAACGATGAAAGCGGAGCTGGCAGACAAGGACCAGAAACTTGCATTTGCAAACAGCTATGACACCGAGACTGGAATTGACCTGGAAGGAACCAAGAGCCTGGAAGGAAGAACCC